>NZ_BMQM01000006.1 GCF_014648115.1 Deinococcus seoulensis | reverse complement strand
CACCCTCATTCTGAGGTCAGAAGCCGTGCTGGACGTCCTTTTCTAAAACTGAAAGATGTCAGTCAGCCCACGTGCTCCTGAATGGATTCCTGGTGAGGGTGGACCCCCAAACGTGTTCTTCTTTACCCTCGGGAGGCCAGACATTCATCGATCAGACGTCACTGTCGAATTTATGGACGAGGCTCAACAGCTTCTCTCCTCTGCAATCAGAGATCATTTCGTCATCGCCCAGATCTGCTTCGATGGCGCCAAGCATGACTCCGCCTTGCGCTCATCCCATCCGGCTTGGCCCGTCATCCGTGCCTTCCTAGAAGCCACCCAGCCCGTACACGCCGTCGTGCTCGGAGATGTGTACGCCGCTGAACCTGGGCAACTTTGCTTGCCTGACATCACGACGATGGTCGCAGACAGTACCTTCATCGGCCCAGAGCAAAGGGCCGTTCTCCCTAAGCATGCGTTTCAGGGCTTTGCCCAGTGCGAACCAGTCGGAAAAGGGGTATGGCTGACGCTGCCGGACGAGGACGTGTCCTGTGGGGCGAGACCTGCTGAGACGAACGATCCGGGGGTACGGCAGCGCCACTGGGAGGCTACGCAGGCGCTCTCCTGGCAGCTCGCCGACGTCTGGTCCCTTGCCCCCTGGTCCTGAGCATCCGTTTCAAACACGCGCCAAGACTCACGAGATTGGTGAAGGACTGTACTCCTGTGTACGTGTTACTGAGATGCCGTGTGCTCGGCCAACGCGGGGCCCACAAGCTGTTCAAGTTTTCCGAAATAAGCAGCACATTCGCCGGACCAGCCAGACGGCTTCTCGTTTGAACTCAGCGGTGAATTTCTGCTTGGGTACGGACATTCTGTCCTCCAGTGTGGATCACACTGAACTTACCCTCCACCAAACTCTATCCAGTTCACCAGTTCAGAGTACGGGTGACCACGCTTGGGATTGCCAGGGAGATGGGGTTGGAGTGCGTTCCACTGGGTGTCCGTCAAATCAGTGCGGTACGACAAACTCTCAGCTTACGTCCGCCTCATGAGTTCAGTTGCACAGACCCTAGGGCTGTCCGTCTCTGGTAAACAAGTCCCGCCGGGTGGCCTGCCGTTTCCCGTACACTGAGTTACGGTGCTGCGCGCCGTGTTTTTTTTGCTCTGGCCCCCTGGTGGGGTGCGGGTAAGGGGAGCAAGTCTGTGCGCGTGGCGTGGAGGGCTTGAATGCCTGGAATTGCGATTGTTGGCGCTCAGTGGGGCGATGAAGGCAAGGGGAAGATCACGGATTTCCTGGCGCCGGAAGCCGAGTTCGTGGTGCGGTATCAGGGCGGCGCGAACGCCGGGCATACGGTCACGGCGAAGGGGCAGACGTTCAAGTTGAACCTGCTGCCCAGCGGCGTGCTGCATGACGGGACGGTCAGCGTGCTGGGTGACGGGATGGTCATCGACGCGGACAAGTTCATGGAGGAACGCCGCAACCTGATCGCGGGTGGCCTGAACCCGGACCTGCGGATCAGTGACCGGGCGCACCTGGTGCTGCCGCACCACAAGTTCGTGGATGGCCGGAAGGACTTCGTGGGCACCACGGGGCGCGGGATCGGCCCGGCGTACGCGGACCGGGCGCGCCGCGTGGGCATCCGCTTCGGTGATCTGCTGGACGACGGCGTGCTGCGCGAGCGGATCGAGCGGCTGCTGGAAGCCAAGCCGAACAGCACCCGCGACGCAGGCTGGACGGGCGTGGACGTGGCGATGGAGTCCCTCGCCCCGACCCGCGAGGCGCTCGCGCCGTTCATTCAGGACACAGGCGAGCAGCTGCGCGCCGCGATCCGTGACGGCCGCAACGTGCTGTTCGAGGGCGCGCAGGCGACCCTGCTGGACCTGAACTACGGCACGTACCCGTTCGTGACCAGCAGCCACCCCACGGTGGGCGGCATTCTGGTGGGGGCGGGCGTGAACCACAAGGCCATTCACAAGGTGTACGGCGTGGCGAAGGCCTTCAACACCCGCGTCGGGCACGGGCCGTTCCTGACCGAGGTGCATGACGAGGCGGGCATCCTGCGTCTGCGCGGCGACGGCAGCAAACCCTGGGACGAGTACGGCACGACGACCGGCCGCGCCCGCCGGGTCGGCTGGCTGGACCTGCACCTGCTGAAGTACGCGGTGGACGTGAACGGCCTGGACGGGCTGGTCATCAACAAGATGGACGTCCTGGCGGGCCTGGACGAGGTGCCGGTCTGCGTGGGTTACGACGCGGACGGCCAGCCGGTCATGAAACGCATGAAGGGCTGGGCGACCACCGAGGGCGCCGACAGCCGCGCGACCCTGGCCAGAGAGGCGCAGGCGTACCTGGACCTGATCGAGGAGACCGTGAACTGCCCCGTGGTGATCTTCTCGGCCGGCCCCGCGCGCGAGCAGACGTACGGCGAGGTCAGCTGGAAGTAACCCGGACGCCGGGTGGGGGTTCCCCCATGACCGCGCTGGCCGTGAGGGGTTCCTGAATCTTTTTTGACAGTTGCCGCGAGGGGCCCCGGCCTACACTCGCGGCATTCATGTTCACGCCCCCGGAGCGGGAAGCGCGTGAGAAGGAGCAACGCCCTTGACCGTAGAAACAGTGATCAGCGCCGCTGATGAGAAGCAGGAAGTGCCGGGCCTGAGCGCCCTGACCCACGACTGGCTGAGCGCCATCGGGGAGGACCCTGACCGTGAGGGCCTGCTGAAAACGCCGCACCGCGTGGCGAAAGCCTGGGGGTTCCTGACCGCCGGGTACCAGAAGACGCTGCACGAGGCGGTGGGTGACGCCGTGTTCGCCGCCGACGGTAGCGAGATGGTGATCGTGAAGGACATCGAGTTCTACTCCATGTGCGAGCACCACATGCTGCCCTTCTACGGCCGGGCGCACATCGCGTACATTCCGGACGGGCAGATTCTGGGCCTGAGTAAGTTCGCGCGGATCGTGGACCTGTACTCGCGCCGCCTGCAGGTGCAGGAGCGCATCACGACGCAGGTGGCGGACGCCGTGCAGGAACTGCTGGCGCCCAAGGGCGTGGCAGTCGTTATGGAAGGCGTGCACCTGTGCATGGCGATGCGTGGCGTGCAGAAGCAGAACAGCAGCACCAGCACCAGCGCCATGCGCGGCCTGTTCAAGAGCGACCCGCGTACCCGCGCGGAGTTCATGAGCGCCGTGCAGGGCACCCTGCGTTCCCGCTGAGGCACGCTTCCTCCTGACCGCGCCGGTTGACGTCAAGTCCCGGCGCGGTCTGTGCCGTGTGGGATGTGGGCCGCGTCTCATGAAGCCCCAGTGGTGCGGGCCGCAAGAAGGATGTAAGTCGGGGGCCGGTACTGTGGCAGGTGGGGGGAACGTGCCGTGTTGCTGAATCTGTGCCTGCTGCTGACCTGCGCGTTCCTGTTCAGCCTGACCTACCGGGAGTGGCCCGCGCGGGACCGAGTGGCGGATCACGCGTTGCGGCTGGCGGTGGCGGCGGCGGCGTCGGTGCTGCTGGTCCTGAACACCGAGTCGTTCGGGCCGCTGAAAATCGACCTGCGGTACGTGCCGATCGCCATGCTGACCCTGCGCTACGGGCTGGGCGGCGGGGCGCTGGTGGCGTTGCCGGTGGTGGTGTTGCGTCTGCTGGAATCCGATGTGGGCGGCGTGGTGAACCTGCTGAACACCCTGAGTGTGCTGGGCCTGTCGGCGCTGCTGCGCCGGAATCTGCGCGCGCCGCTGTACCAGCCCCGGCCGTGGCACCTGCCGCTGCCGTACCTGGGGGTGGGGTTGCCGCTGTTCTTCATTCCGTTACCGCCGGGCCTGTCGGCGCTGCCCACGTACCTGCTGATGCTGGCGCTGCACACGGGGGCGTCGTGGCTGGTGCAACTGCTGCTGCACACCCGACTGGGCCTGCTGCGCGCGCAGGCGGAACTGCGGCGGCAGGTGAACACCGACGACCTGACCCGCCTGGGCAACCGTTACCGTTTCGATCAGGATCTGGCGCGGCTGGACGTGGGCGCGCAACTGGTGCTGCTGGACGTGGACGAGTTCCGGTCGTTGAACGAACGGCACGGCATGGCCGCCGGGGACCGGGCGCTGCGGTACATCGGGCAGGTCATGCGTGACGTCGCGCCGGACGCCGCGTACCGCCTGAGCGGCGAGGAGTTCGCGCTGCTGCTGAACGTGGGCGGCGAGACGCAGGCGCGGGCGCTGGTGGAGCGCGTGCAGGCCCGCCTCGCGGAACCCGGCGAGCTGCCCTGGTCGGGCCTGACGCTCTCGGCCGGGCTGGTCACGCGGCTGCTGCACGAATCGTCCGGTGAACTGATGCACCGCGCCGACGAGGCGCTGTACCTCGCCAAGACGAACGGCCGCAACCGCGTGGTGGTCGGCACGTTCCAGCAGGGCCGCCCCGCCACCGAGACGCCGGAAACCGACGCCGAGATCCGCCCCCGCTACTCGCTGTGGCAGGCGCAGCGGACCACCATGCGGCTGCTCTCGGAACGGCGCGCCCTGACCGACACCGACTGGCAGGAACTGCTGCGACTGGCCGTCACGACCGTGGAGGGCGTGGACGCCGCCAGCCTGAACATCCGCGAGGGCAAACGCTTCCGGGTGTGCGCCGTGGACGGCTACCCGGACGGCCTGCGCGGCGCGTACCTGAGCGAACCGTCGCAGGTCGCGTGGTACGGGCGTGGCTCGCAGGCGTGGCTGTCCGGCCGCCCGCGCGTCCTGCGTGCCGCAGAGATTCAACCCGTGTGGGACGCCGCGAATGGCGGCATGGCCATGGGTCACGCCAGCACCTTCGAGCGGCTGGGCAGGCGTGAGCAGTTGCGCGCGAACCTGTGCGTGCCGGTCATGCTGGGCGGCGAGGTCGTCGCGCACCTGAACCTCGACTCGTTCACGTCGGCGTCGGTGTTCACGCCGCAGGTCATCGAGGACGCCTCCACGTTCGCGCAGCAGGTCGCGGCGCTGCTGCAACTTCAGGAACGCTGGCGGGAACTCGATCAGCTGGCGCTGCTGCACGGCGACCTGAGCCGCAGCCTGACCGACGAGGAGATCGCCTCGCACCTGACCGACACCGCGCACGACCTGATGCGCACCAGTTACTCCATCCTGCTGCGCTACGACCCGGCGACCGACATGCTGGTCAGTGCCGCCCGCGCCGGAATCAACGCCGACTGGGACCGCCTGCCCGTCGATCTGCGCCGGGGTGAGGGCGTGTCCTGGCGGGCGCTTCAGGGTGCGCAGATCATCCGCGTGGCCGACCTGATGGACGTGCCCGAAGCGTACCGCCCGCCGCACCTGGACGACTCCCGCCGCGCCCTGATGGCCGTGCCGCTGCTGTCGCGCCGTCAGGAGCCGCTGGGCGTGCTGTGCCTGCTGCGGCCCCTGCACTGGCCGTTCCAGGCCAGCGACGAGGCGCTGGCGTCCATGCTGGCCAGCGTCGGCACGCGCGTCATGGAACGCAGCGCGCACCTAAACGACCTGCGCGCCACCCTGGAAGCCTCCCTGAACACCCTGGGCGTGGCCCTGGAAGCGCGGGATTTCGAGACGCAGGGCCACACGGCGCGCGTGCAGGACCTCGCGCTACGCATGGCCGAGGCGCTGAACCTGCCGGACGAGGAACGCACCGCCCTGCGGCACGGCGCGGCCCTGCACGACATCGGCAAGCTGTGCATTCCGGACGCCGTGCTGCTCAAACCCGGCCGCCTGAGCGCAGACGAACGGGCCGTGGTCGAGCAGCACGCGCCGCTGGGCGCCCAGCTCGTGGCCCGCATTCCGTTCCTGCACCCGCAGGCGCATCAGGTGGTCCGCCACCACCATGAACGCTGGGACGGCGCAGGCTACCCCGACCGGCTGGCCGGAGAGCAGATTCCGCTGCTGGCCCGCATCTTCGCGCTGTGCGACGTGTACGACGCCCTGACCAGCGCCCGCCCGTACAAGGACGCCATGCCGCCCGAGCAGGCCACCGTCATCCTGCGGGACGGCGCGGGCACGCAGTTCGACCCCACCCTGACCGACGTGTTCGTGCGGGTGCTGGGTTGCCCGGACGCCCCGGCGCAGTCCCCGGTCACCGGCGCCAACCCGTAAGGGTGCGGCTCATACGGACTCCGATTGAATGGCTTACAAAATCGCTGGGGCCGAGCGAAGCGAGAAGGAAACAACCGGAACCCGTATCAGCCCATTTTCAGCCCGTTGTGGACGTTCCGAGGGTCTGCTCCAGCGCCCGCCACGCCAGGAGTGCGCACCGGCGCCGGGCGTGCAGGCGACTGACACCCGCGAGGGCCAGCAGGTCGCCCAGGTGCGGGTCGCCCGGTTCCTCGCCCATGACCATCGCGCGGAACTGCCCGGCCAGCGCCTGCGCCTCGGGCAGGGTCTTGCCGGTCAGGGCGACCGTCATCAGGCTGGCGCTGCTCTGACTGATCGCGCAGCCCTTCCCGGTGAAGGTCAGGGCCGCGATCCGGCCCTCCTGCACGTCGGCCCAGACGGTCACCTGATCCCCGCAGCCCGGATTGTCCAGCGTGACGCCCTCCACGTCGTCCAGCGGCCCGGTGTGACGCGGGCGGCGCTGGTGGTCCGCGATGATCTCCTTGGCAAGCGTTTCGGGCAGCACGGTCACTCCGGGACGGTCAGGCGCAGCGCGGCGGCGTGCAGCATCCGCACCCCGGTTTCCAGGCTGGCCTCGTCGATCGTGAAACGCGGGTGGTGGTGCGGCCAGCGGCTGTCCTGAGCGTCACTGCCGGAACCGACGTTGAAGTACGCGCCGGGCGCTTTTTCCAGGTACGCGCTGAAATCCTCGCCGCCCATGGTGGGTTTCGCGTCCCGGTACAGGTCCGCGCCGACCACGTCCAGCGCGATGTCCTTCAGTTGCGCGGCCACCCAGTCCGTGTTGATCAGCGGACGGTACCCGAACTCGTAGCGCAGGTCGTACGTCGCGCCGTGCGCGTCGCACACGCCCTTGATGACCCGCTCGATCAGCTGCGGCGCCCGCTCCCGCAGCGCCGGGTCGAAGGTCCGGACCGTGCCCATCAGTTCCGCCGTGTCGGGAATGACGTTGTGGGTGGTGCCGCTCGTGAATTTCGTGATGCTGACCACCAGTGCGTCCTGCGCGGCCACCATGCGGCTCACGACATGCTGGAGGTTCGTCACGACCTGCGCGCCCACCGCGATGGGGTCCACGGCCTCCTCCGGGTGCGCGCCGTGCCCGCCCCGCCCCCGGATCGTGAGTTCCAGCATGTCCGGCGCGGCCATGAACGCCCCCGGCTTGACCGCGACCACCCCGGCGGGCAGCTGGCTGTTCAGGTGCAGGCCCGTGACGACGTCCACGCCGTCCATCAGCGGGGTGTTCATGACCAGTTCCTCGGCGCCGCCCGGCCCGATCTCCTCGGCATGCTGGAAGATCATGCGGACCTCGCCCGGCACGTGCGCCGCGTCTGCCGACAGCAGCGCCGCCACGCCCAGCAGGATCGCCGTGTGCCCGTCGTGCCCGCAGGCGTGCATCACGCCAGGGGTCTGAGAGGCGAACTCGAAGGTGTTCTCCTCATGGATGGGCAGCGCGTCGATGTCCGCGCGCAGCAGCACGGTGCGGCCCGGCAGGCGGCCTTTCAGGACGGCCAGCACGCTGGTCGCCGTGGGCCGCGAGACACTCAGGCCCGGCATCTTCTTCAGTTCCGCCTCGATGAACGCGGCCGTCTGGTGCTCCTCGAACCCCACCTCGGGGTGCATGTGCAGATGCCGCCGCCACGCCACGAGCTGCCCGCGAAGTTCTTCCACCCGGTCACCTGTTGTCGTCATGCCCCAGCCTAGCGCGTTCCCGGCCCGCCCGGCCCGGCGTTTCCTCATGCCGGACACGCCCTGGCCCGGATCACCGGCCCGGGTTAAGGCAACTCTGGCGGCGTACGGGTCGTACTGATGGGTATGAAGAACCGTACCCGCGTGAAGGGCACCTCCGGTAAGTTCGGCCTGATCCTGGCCGCCGCACCCGTCGTGCTGGAACTCCTGATCAAGGCCCGCCAGCAGCAGAAGAAACAGGGCCGCTACGCGACCGCACGCAAACGCGACCGCGTGATCGACACGCTGCTCGCCGGAGCGCAGCGCGCCGTGGGCCGCCGCAACAGGCGCCGCTGGTTCTGAACGGACCGTCAGGACATTGAAACCGTCAGGACATTGAAGCTGACAGTGCGGGACTCCAGGCAAAAGCGGGAACCTCTCCATTGCCGCTGTAACGTCCTTTCTCTGCTCCGCACACGAATTCCGTCTGCTTCGCCCTGCACCCGGAAGGGCGCCGGGTTGTCAACGAAATAAACGGAACCCGTATGAACGCACCGGAAGAGGTCTGCCCTCCCGGTGCGTTCCTGCGGTGCAGACCTTCAGTTCCGCTGGTACGCGACCCGGCCGTCCACGACAGTCAGCACCGGCCAGCCCTTCAGGGTCTCGCCCGCCCAGGGCGTGAATTTCGCCTTGCTCCTGAACTCGGCGGGGTTCACGGGGCGTTCGGTGCTCAGGTCGAGGACGACCAGATCGGCCTTCGCGCCCGCGTCCAGGGTGGGTTCCTGCCAGCCCATCACGCGCGCCGGGGCGGCGGTCATCAGGTCCAGGATGCGCTCCAGGCCCAGCGTCTCGCCAAAGCGGGTGTACATGAGCGGGAACGCCAGCTCGATGTACGCGATGCCGCTGGGGGCGTCCAGCAGGTCCCGTTCCTTCTCGGCGCGGGTGTGCGGCGCGTGATCCGTCGCGAGGCAGTCCACGCTGCCGTCCCGCAGGCCGTCCAGCAGGTGATCGGCGTCCGCCTGGGTGCGCAGGGGCGGCGCGACCTTGTAGATCGCGTCGAAGGAGCGCAGCGCCTCGTCCGTCAGGGTCAGGTGGTGCGGGCAGACCTCGCAGGTCACGGGTAGGCCCTGCGCCTTCGCCGCGCGCACCAGATCCAGCGCGCGCGCCGTGCTCAGGTGCTGGATGTGCAGCCGCGCCGGAACGCCCTGCGCGTGCAGGCCCGCCACGATCTCGATATCCCGCGCCACGCGCGCCGCCTCGGCCGCCGCCGGGTTGCCCGGCAGGCCCAGCGCCTCGCTGACCGGCCCCTCGTTCATCACGCCGTCCGCGCGCAGGGTGGCGTCCTCGGCGTGCACGCTGATCACCATGCCCAGGCTCCCGGCCGTCTCCAGGCCCAGGCGCAGCGTGCGGGCGTTCTCGTTCGTGCGCCCGTCATCCGTGAACATGGCCGCCCCCGCCTCTTTCAGGTAGGTCAGTTCAGCCAGTTCCTCGCCCTTCTGCCCCTTCGTCAGCGCCGCCGCCGGACGCAGGCGCGCGAAGCCCAGGCTGCCGGCCTTCTCGATCAGGCTGCGCACGATCGCCGGATCATCCACCACGGGGCTGGTGTTCGGCATGCTGACCACCGTGCCGTACCCACCGGCCGCCGCCGCCGCCAGCCCACTGGCGAGGTCCTCCTTCTCCGTCTGCCCCGGCTCGCGCAGGTGCGCGTGCAGCTCGATCAGCGCGGGCGCGACCGTGCCGCCCTGCCCGTCGATGATCTGACCCTCCCCCTGCTGATCTGTCGGGAGGTTCCAGCCCTTGATCAGGCCGCCCTCGATGGTGACGCTTTCGGTCTTCTCCGACCCGACGCGCTTGATATTCGTAATCGTGATCATGTGTCCTCCTGTGAACCCGAGGGTCATTTCCACTCGGTGATGTATCCGCCACACCAGAAATTGACGAAGGCATAGGCCACCCCCGCCTTGAACGGGAAGAAACTGCGCCGCAGTGTGAACACCACGACCTCATCGACGTATGTGCTGGGCACGACACGGCAATCGCTGAACATCGGCGATGGCAGCTCCGGGCAACGATCTGATCCAAGGCTCAGCTGATCCTCGAACATCGTCACGAGGTGCTCTCCGGCGGGCGTCCACGTCTCGACGCGCGCCAGCACACCCCGCCCGTACGGCAGGCTCGTGATGCGCACGCCGTCGCTGCGCAAGACGCCCACCCCACCCTCCGGCCATCTGAACCTCTCCAGATCCGGGAAGGTCCCGAATGGCTGAGGCAGTCGTTGGCAGCTGACCTCGACGCCTGCACGGGCCGGGGCGCACGGCACCGCACCGAACATCCTGCGGATGAGCAGTGCCGGGTTAGGGTCCGGCTCACAGGCCAGCGCGACCTGACTCACCAGGGCGAGCAGCAGGGCCGCCCCACGGGCCGCCGTCAGCATGAGATGCCCAGAGGTGTGACGAGGGTGATCATGCGTCCTCCCTTGATGAGGGGCTGTGAACTGTGGGCTCCGAGGTGTGAGTGGGGATCGTGGGCCTTCCTCACATCTCAGGCCTCAGAGCCTCTTCAGTTCCGTCCGACGAGCAGGTGGTAGAGGACGCTCATGCGGATGGCCTGTCCGTTCTCGACCTGTTTCAGGATGCGGCTCTGGGGGCCGTCGGCGGCGTCGCTGCTGATTTCCAGGTCGCGGTTCATGGGGCCGGGGTGCAGGACGATGGCGCTGCTCTCGGCTTCTTTCAGCAGGGTGTCGTTGACCTGGTAGGTGTCGGCGTATTCCTGGAGGCTGCCGAGGAACCCGCCGCTCATGCGTTCGCGCTGGAGGCGCAGGGCCATGACGGCGTGGGCGCCGCGCACGGCTTCCTTGGGGTCGGTGGTGAGGGTCACGCCGGGCATGCTGGCGAGGCCGGGGGGGAGGAGGGTGGCGGGGCCGCACAGGACGACCTGCGCGCCCAGTTTGGGCAGCAGTTCTGCGTTGCTGCGTGCGACGCGGCTGTGGCGGACGTCGCCGAGGATGGCGACTTTCTTGCCTTCCAGGCTGCCGTATTCCTGGCGGATGGTGTACGCGTCGAGGAGTGCCTGGGTGGGGTGGGCGCGGCGGCCGTCCCCGGCGTTGATGACGGGTTTGCCGCTGTAGCGCGCGACGAGGTGCGCGGCGCCGGCGGCGTGGTGGCGGACGATGTACGCGTCGACCTTGTAGGAGGTCAGGACTTCCAGCGTGTCACGTAAGCTTTCGCCCTTGCTGACGCTGCTGGCCCCGGCCGCGAACGTGAGGACATCAGCGCTCATGCGGCGGGCGGCCAGTTCGAAGGAGGTGCGGGTGCGGGTGCTGTTCTCGAAGAACGCGTTGCAGACCGTCAGGCCCTGGAGGGCCGGGACCTTCTTCACGGGCCGGTCGAGCACCTGGAGCATGGTGTCGGCGTTGTCGAGGATGGCGCCCAGGCGTTCGGGCGTCCAGTCCTGGAAGTCCAGGAGGTGGGGTGGGCGGGCGCCCATGCTGGTCGGTGCGTTCATCGCAGCGCCTCCATGTCCCACAGTTCGACGCTGTCCACCTCGTCGGTTTCCTGCAACTTGACCTTCACGACCTCGCTGGCGGCGGTGGGGAGGTTCTTGCCGACGTAGTCCGCGCGGATCGGCAGTTCGCGGTGCCCGCGGTCCACGAGGACGGCCAGCTGGATCCCGGCGGGGCGGCCGAGGTCGATCAGGGCGTCCAGCGCGGCGCGGACGGTGCGGCCGGTGTACAGCACGTCGTCTACCAGGATCACGCGGCGGTCGCGCAGGTCGAACGGCACCTGCGTCTCGCGGATGATGGGCTGCTGCGCGACCTCACTCAGGTCGTCGCGGTACAGGGTGATGTCCAGCATGCCGGTGGGGACGTCCACGCCTTCGAGGGTGCTGAGCTTCTCGGCCAGTCGCCGGGCCAGGGGGATGCCGCGGGTGTGCACGCCGATCAGGGCGAGGTTCTCGGCGCCCTTGTTGCGTTCGATGATCTCGTGCGCGATGCGGGTCAGGGCGCGGCGGACCTCGTCGGCGGTGAGGATGACGGCCTTGGGGGTCATGCGTTCACCGTGGTGGGGTGCGTGGACCGGGGGTCCATAAAAAAAGGGCCGTTCAGCGTGGGCTGACGGTGCGTGGGTGTGGACATGGTGCTCCTTCTCCTGCCTCACGGGGCGGGTGCAGCCTCACTGGACTGCCGGGAAAGGACGAATTGGGTTGGGAGTGCCGGGGCGCGGGCAGTCGCCGCGTGCGGCCTGACGAAGTGTAACACCGCGCGCGCGGGCGTGTCAGGGGGTGGGGGAGGGGTGTCCAGTCCGGAGGGCGGATTCAGAGCGCATTAAACTTGACACGACAGCACTCAGGTTTTACCATGATTGCAGTTGAGCGCAAGGCACTCAGATTTTCTGAAAGGTGCGTGCGCTTCCAGCCCCCAGGAGGAACCCCCATGATGCGATTCGACCCCTTCCGCGACATCGAAGAACTCGCCCAGCGCATGGACCGCGCCCTCGGCCAGACCGCCGGCGCCCCGGCCCGCTACGCCCCGCCCGTTGACGTGCACGAGGACGACCACGGCCTGGAACTCACGCTCGACCTGCCCGGCGTCACCCCCGACACCCTGCAGATCGAAGCCGAGAACCACACCCTGACCGTGCAGGCCACCCGCCCCTACACCCGCCAGGAGGGCCGCACCGCCCACCGCGTCGAACGCGCCCACGGCACCCTGGCCCGCACTTTCAATATTCCCGCCCGCTACGACCTGAGCCGCGTCGAGGCCGACCTGCAACACGGCACCCTGACCCTCAAGGTGCCCCGCAGCGAGGCCGCGCAGAAACGCACCATCACCGTCCGCACCGGCAGCGTCATCGACACCGACACGCCCAGCGCGTAACCCCAACAACACAGAGCAGGGCGAGCCGATCCACTGGCTCGCCCTGCTCTGTGTGCTGAGGGGTCATCCATCACCCATCAACCTTCCTCCATCAACCCCTCTACTCGCCTTCGCGCACCGCGTCCAGCAGTTCCTGCGCGAGGCTCAGCGCGGCCGGACCCAGCGGCGCGCGGGTCACGCCCAGCAGCGTGCCCAGCTTCTCGCGGCGGGCGGGCGTCAGGTGCATCCAGCCGCTCAGGTCGGCGCGGTGCGTGCGGGCCGCCTCGTCGCGCAGGTACCGCACGGCGCCGTCGTAGTACCCGGCCTGGAAGGCGGCGCGGGCCCGGCGTTCCTGCTCGACCAGCCCCAGGCCGCGCGTGGCCAGCAGCACCCGGCGGGCCTCGTCCTCACCGCCGAACCCGTACAGGGCTTCCAGGCGGTACACGGCTTTCGGGAACCGCAGGCCCGCCGACGCCCGCCACGCGTGCGGCAGGCGAATCTCGAACTCCGGCCACAGGTGCAGCCGGGTCAGCAGCGCCGGGTACAGCAGGTTCAGGGCGGCGCTGCGGGCGTCGGCCAGGGCCAGCAGTTGCTCCTGCACGCCGTGGCCGGGGCCGGTGTGCGCGGCCCGCGCGGCCTGCAACTGCCCGGCCGCCTCGTTCAGCAGGTCGGCGCGGTGCGCGGCCCGCTGCGCGTCACTGAGGTTCCACAGGGTCCGCTGGATGCGGCCGTACCCGCCGGTCGGGTCGTACGTGACGCGGCTGGTGGCCAGCAGTGCCAGTGGCGCCTCGGTGCGGGCCGTCTCCCAGTCCCGCCACGCCTCCATCTTCTCGAAGGGGTAACGTTCCACGGTGATACCGGCGCGGGTGTCGGTGTGCGCCTCGGTCACGCCCCGCTCGAAGGTCACGAATGTCGGGACGCTCCCGGCCCACGCGAATTCCGTGCCGTATCCGCCGGCCTGCGCGACGGCCCGCACGCGACGGTCGGCGACCAGCCGTTCGCCCGTGCGCTGCGCGGCGCGCTCGACCGGACTTTCCGGCTGGAGTGTGTGTCGGTCCTGCGTCAACGGTGGTGTTCCTCCCTGCGGTGCAACCGGGCGTGAAGTGAAAAAGAGTCAGCGGCAGAGTTGCGGGCGGCGTGCCGCGCGGCCGGACCTGCGGCCTACCCTCAGTTGCGGGCCGAGGCGACCACGGTCTGCGCGCCCGTCACCCGGTCACCCACCCCCACCGACGGCGTGAACGCGGCCGGCAGGTGCAGCAGGACCAGCCCGCCCTCCTGCATGAACGCCGCCTTGAAGCCCGCGCGGGCCTCGTCGCCCTCCTGCTGGTAGGTCGTGCCGCGCAGGCCGCCGCCGGGCGCCACCAGCGTCAGGGTCACGTTCCCGAAGGGTGTGGTCGTCACGCTGCTCAGGCGGGCATTCTCCAGCGTGCCGCGCGTGCCGAGCAGGTCTGCCGGGCGGCCCGCCAGGAATCCCAGTGCCGCGCCCGTCCCGCCCAGCGCCGCGTTGCCTGCCGGGGCGTCCCGCCGCGCCACGCGCGTCACGGTTCCCGATACCGGCTGGTACGCGTAGTGCACGTCCAGCGGCCCCACGAACACCCCGATCAGCCAGCCGCCGGGTCCGTTCTGCGGCCCGCTGTCCGGTGCGCTGTCCGGGCCGTTCAGCAGTTCCGGCACGCTGACCTGATCCACCTGCCCGCCCTGCACGCGCCGCACGAAACTCACGGTTCCGTCGGCGGGACTCAGCACGTCGCCCGGCCCGGCCTGCGGCAGGCGCACCGGGTCACGGAAACGGTACACGCTCCGCAGGTACCACGCCGCCACCCCGGCGGCCACGAGTGGAAGCAGGACGGGAGGCAGGGAACGGGAACGCATACCCGTCAGTGTAGAGCCCCCCGCCCGGCAGACGGTGCGGGCGCGCACGATACGGCGGGAGGCGCGGCCCTCAGCGGGACTGGAGAATCTGCACGCTGATCAGTGCCTCGGCCACCGCGCCCGGAATGGGACCGCTGCCCGAGTACGTGCGGTTCAGTCTGTCCAGCACGTCCTGACCGGCCAGCACCTGCCCGAACGCCGTGTACTGTCCGCTCAGGAAGTCCGCCGGGGCGACCGTGATGAAGAACTGGCTGCCCTGCGAACTCAGGCTCTGCGACCTCGCCATGCCCAGCACCCCGGCCCGGTCGAAACGCAGGCCGTTCATGATCTCGGCGCTGAAGTTGTAGCCGGGCGTCCCGGTCCCCCACACGCCCTGCTTGGCGAGGTCCGCGCTGAACGGATCGCCGCCCTGCGCCATGAACCCGTCGATCACCCGGTGAAAGCGCGTGCCGTCATAGAAGTGGTTGCGGGCCAGGAACACGAAGTTGTTCACGGCGACCGGGGACGCCTTGGCGTTCAGGTCCAGCGTCACCTCACCCTGCGAGGTCTTCAGGATCGCCCGGTACTGGCGGGCCGGGTCGATGGTCATGGGCGGCGCAGCCTGGAAGCTGCGGACCGGGGTGTCCGACAGGAACGGCATGACCTCGAACGACACGGCGGGCGCAGTGGGGGTCGGCGCTGCGGGGGTCGGCGCGGCCGGGGTCGGCGTGACAGGCGCAGGCGTGGCCGCCGGAGCTGTGACGGGCGCGGCGGTGCGGGTGGTCGCCGGAGCGCAGGCGGACAGGACGGCACCCAGCAGCGCCGCGCAGGTCAGGGAACGACCGTTCAGGGAATGAAAGGGCATACCCGCAGTGTTCCATAGCGCCCATGAGATCGTCCTGATACGGACTCCGATTGAATGGCTTACAAAGCCGCTGGGTCCGAGCGAAGCGAGTAGGAGCAGAAGCGGGTTCCGGACGTGGAGTTGACAGATCGGTGGTGTTCCGATCTGTTAACGAAATAAACGGAATCCGTATGAAACGCCGCCCCTCGCCCCGGTTTCCGTCATTCCAGCGGGAGGCTGGTCGTGTGCTTCTCCTGCTTGACCACGATGGTACTCGCCGTGTTCCGCACGCCGGGAATGGCGGCCAGGGTGTTCACCAGGAAATGCTGGTACGCGTCCAGGTCCGGCACGCACACCTTGAGCAGGTAATCGATGTCGCCCAGGCACAGGAAGCATTCCAGCACCTCCGGGCGTTCCTGCATCTTCAGCGCGAACTCCTCGAAGCCCACCTTGGTCTGCTTGTCCAGCGTGACGCGCACGATCACCATCAGTTCACGCCCCACCAGTTTCGGGTCCAGCAGCGCCACGTACCGCTGAATCACCCCTTCCTCCTCCAGGCGGCGCACGCGGCGCAGCGTCGGGGCGGGCGTCAGGCCGATCTCGTCGGCGAGTTCCGTGTTCGGAATGCGGGCGTCCCGCTGAAGGATGCCGAGAATCTGCCGGTCCAGCGCATCAAGAACAGTCTGAGACATAAACAATCTCATTCTGACACAAAACCAGCAATAAAATTGCGATAACCGACCCGCCTGCGCCCCTGCGGGCAATCGAACGCCGGGCACGAACTGCTAATCTTGCGCTCAACACAGCAGCACACCACCGGCAGGAGACACCTGCGCGGACAACGAGGTCACACCCATGCACATCGGACTACCGAAAGAAATCAAGGTCAAGGAAAACCGCGTCGCCCTCACCCCCGGCGGCGTCGCCACCCTCGTCCGGCGCGGCCACACCGTCACCGTCCAGCACGGCGCCGGCCTCGGCAGCGGCATCGCCGATCAGGACTACGTCACCGCCGGCGCCACCCTCGGCACCGCTGACGAAGCCTGGGCCGCCGAGATGGTCGTGAAGGTCAAGGAACCCATCCAGAGCGAATACCACTACCTCCGCCCCGACCTCCTGCTGTTCACGTACCTGCACCTCGCCGCCGACCGCCCCCTCACCGACGCCCTGCTCCAGGCAGGCACCACCGGCGTCGCCTACGAAACCGTCCAGACGGGCGACGGCAGCCTGCCGCTGCTGACCCCCATGAGCGAGGTCGCGGGCCGACTCAGCGTCCAGGCCGGCGCGTACCACCTCCAGAAACCCGTCGGCGGACGCGGCGTCCTCCTCGGCGGCGTCCCCGGCGTGCAACCCGGCCACGTCACCATCATCGGCGGCGGGGTGGTGGGCACCAACGCCGCCAAGATGGCCATGGGCCTCGGCGCCAAGGTCACCATCCTCGACGTGAGCCAGCGCCGCCTCGCGTACCTCGACGACGTCTTCTTCGGCAAGATCACCACCATGATGAGCAGCGAAGCCAACATCCGCGACCTGCTCCCCACCACCGACCTCCTCATCGGCGGCGTCCTCATCCCCGGCGCCAAAGCCCCTCACCTCGTCACCCGCGACATGCTCCCCCTCATGCCCGAAGGCAGCGTCATCGTCGACGTCGCCGTCGATCAGGGCGGCTGCGTCGAAACCATCCACGCCACCACCCACGACGACCCCACCTACGTCGTCGACGGCGTCATCCACTACGGCGTCGCCAACATGCCCGGCGCCGTCCCCCGCACCAGCACCTTCGCGCTGACCAACCAGACCCTCCCGTACGCCCTGCTGCTCGCCGATCACGGCGTGAACGCCCTGCACCGCAACCCTGCCCTGATGCTCGGCCTGAACACCCACCAGGGCAAACTGACCTACCAGGGTGTGGCAGACGCGTTCGAGCTGCCTTACGTGGCTCCGGAAACGGCGCTGGCCTGATTGGCTGATTGCTGCAAGGTTCCCCACCCCCCAGCCCCCTCCCCCAGGGGGGCGGGGGGGCTTGCGTTGGCACTGGGCAGGTATTTCTCGGGCGTTCGTGGTGGGTGTGGGGCGGGGACGGCCACGCCTCACACGCCATCCTTCGCACCCGTTGCGTTCGCCCCGCGCGCTACGCGCACGACGGGCCTGGTGGCGATGACGCTCGCCTTCAAGGCTCCCCTTGAGGGGAGCTGTCAGCGAAGCTGACTGAGGGGTCCCCTGCGAAGCAGCTGTGTCCTGCGAAGCAGCGGTGTCGCCCTGCCCACTTCCCTATTGTCCTCCTGCTTCCCGCGTACCCTGTGGTCATGTTCTCCCGTCCTGGCCGCTCTGCTTCGCCCCTGAGTCCGGAGGGTCCGCGTGTGAGGCGTGATCCGCGTCAGTTGATGCGGCTCCTGGCGTTCGCGCGGCCGTACCGGGCGTTGTTCGTGGTGGGTGTGGTGGCGACGCTGGTGTCCAGCGGGTTGAATCTGGTGTTCCCGGCGTTGTTCGGGCGGTTGATTGACGCGTCGTTCCTGCGGGTGGGGTCGTCGGATACGTCTCAGCTGGACCGGACGGTGCTGTTGCTGCTGGGGATTTTTGCGTTGTCGGCGGTGTTCGGGGCGGCGCAGTCGTACCTGCTTTCGCGGGTGGGGGCGGGTGTGGTGGCGGATCTGCGGCGGGCGTTGTTCTCGCATCTGCTGACGCTCTCGCCGCGTTTTTTCGGGGATCACAAGACGGGTGACCTGACGAGTCGCCTGACGGCGGACGTGGGGACGGTGCAGACGGTGACGAGTACGGCGCTGGCGCAGGCGGCGGCGCAGTCGGTGAGTCTGGTGGGCGCGGTGATTCTGCTGATCAGTACGAGTGCGCGCCTGAGTCTGTTGACGCTGGCGGTGATTCCGCTGGTGATCGGGACGGCCGTGACGATCGGGCGGCGTATCCGCCGCGTGAGCCGCGAGGTGCAGGACGCCGTGGCGGGCGCGAACGCCAGTGCCGAGGAGGCGATCAGCGGGGTGCGGGTCGTGCAGAGTTTCACGGCGGAGGGCGTGGAGCGGGGCCGGTACGGGGAGGGGGTGCTGGCGAGTTTCCGGGCGGCGTTGCGGCGCGCGCAGTTGCAGGCGCTGATGGCGGGCGTCATGAGTTTCCTGACGTTCGGGGCGCTGGCGGTGGTGTTGTGGTACGGGGGGCGGCAGGTGATGGCCGGGAGTCTCACGCCGGGGAACCTGGTGACGTTCCTGATCTACGCGTTGCAGGTGGGGGGGACGGTGGCGGCCCTGACGGGTGTGTTCAATCAGTTTCAGGAGGCGCTGGGCGCGTCGGGCCGGATTTTCGAGCTGCTGGATGAACGCAGTGACCTGCCGCAGCCCGCGCAGCCCGCCCCACTGACCCGCGCGGAGGGCCGCGTGACGTTCGACGGGGTGGAGTTCGCGTACGAGGGTGATACCGAGCGGGCCGTGGTGTTGCGCGCCCTGAACCTGGATGTCCCGGCGGGGCAGGTCGTGGCGCTGGTCGGGCCGAGCGGGGCGGGGAAGACGACGCTGGTGAACCTGATTCCCCGTTTCTGGGACGTGACGGGCGGCGCGCTGCGCGTGGATGGGCGGGACGTGCGCGAGTACGCGCTGGCGGACCTGCGGGCGCAGGTGGGGCTGGTGCCGCAGGAGACGCTGCTGTTCAGCGGGACGGTGCGCGAGAACATCCTGTATGGCCGTCCCGGCGCGCGGCCCGAGGAGGTCGAGGCGGCGGCCCGCGCGGCGAACGCGCACGAGTTCATCATGGCCTTCCCGCAGGGGTACGACACCGTGGTGGGCGAGCGGGGCGTGAAACTGAGTGGCGGGCAGCGGCAGCGCGTGGCGATTGCCCGCGCGGTTCTCAAGGACCCCCGCATCCTGATTCTGGACGAGGCGACCAGCGCGCTGGACAACGAGTCCGAGGCGCTGGTGCAGGCGGCGCTGGAACGGCTGATGCAGGGCCGCACGACGTTCGTGATCGCGCACCGCCTGAGCACCATCCGGAACGCTGACCGGATCGTGGTGATGGACGCGGGCCGCGTCGTCGAGGACGGCCCGCACGCGCAACTGATCGCGCAGGGCGGCCTGTACCGCGACCTGTACGAGTTGCAGTTCCGCGCGCAGGAGGAAGGCCGGGCGGAACTGAGCGTCCCCTGACGCTGGCGGGTGCAGAATGCCGGGCATGGAGCAACGGGACTTCGGAACGACCGGCCTGCGGGTCAGTGCGCTGGGCCTGGGGGCCGGACAGATCGGGGACGCCGCGCTGACCGAGGAGCACGTGGGCACGCTGCTGAACCGCGCGGTGGACCGGGGCGTGACCCTGATCGACACGGCGCGCGGGTACGGCCTCAGCGAGGAACGCATCGGGCGGCACCTCGCGTACCGGCGGCACGACTTCATCCTGAGCAGCAAGGGCGGGTACGGCGCGGACGGCGCCGACGACTGGACCCCGCAGGCCATCCGCCTGGGTATCGAGCAGGCCCTGACGCGGCTGCGCTGCGACTGGATCGACATCTTCCACCTGCACTCCTGCCCCGCCGACACGCTGCGCCGCGAGGACCTGCTGGGCGCGCTGGACGACGCCCGCACGGCCGGACTGATCCGCGTGGCGGCGTACAGCGGCGAGAACGAGGCGCTGGCCTGGGCGGCGCAGTCCGGCCGGTTCGGCAGCCTGGAAACCAGCGTGAACCTCGCCGATCAGTGGAGCCGCCATCAGGTGCTGCCCGCCGCGCACAGCGCCGGACTGGGCGTGATCGCCAAGCGACCCATCGCGAACGCCGCGTGGCGCTTCAGCGAACGTCCGGTCGGTGAGTACGCCGAGCCGTACTGGGAGCGGCTGGGCATCCTGAACCTGAACGCCGTGCGCGAGGCCGCCGGGCTGGACTGGACGCAGTTCGCGCTGCGCTTCAGCGCCCACGCGCCGGGCGTGCACAGCGCCATCGTGGGCACCGCCAGCAGCGAGAACCTGGAACGCAACGTCCGCACCGTGCAGGAGGGACCACTGCCGCTGGACGTCCTGACGCACATCGAGGCCGCGTGGCGCGTCCACGGAGCGGACTGGGGCGGCGAGGTCTGATACGGACTCCGGTTGAAAGGGCTGCAAAGTCCTTTCAATCCGAGCGGATGCGAGTAGGAGAAAAACGGATTCCGGGCGTGGAGCGGGCAGATCGGTGGTGTTCCGATCTGTCGGCGAAACAGACGGAATCCGTATGATGCAGTCCGTCTGATCCGGAGTCCGTGTTGTCCGGAGTCCGTGTTAAGCGGGTTTCTGCCGTCCGGCGGTGCGGTCACGGGTCACGCCGCGCCGCGCGAACACCCGGTCCACCGTCTTGAAACTGACGGTCAGGCCCGTGGCTTCCTGAAGCAGGCGGGCGTGTTCGGTCAGGGTGGCGTTCGGGTGCTCGTCGAGCTGACGCAGCAGGTGCTCCTCGTGCTGGGCGGTCACGCGGCGCGGGCGGCCGCTGGAGCTTCCCACGTAGTGCAGCCTGCCCTGCTCGGCCAGTGCGAGGTACCGCCGGACGGTATCGGGATCGACGGCGAAGGCGCGGGCCACGCTGTGCCGGGAGTGGCCCTCACGCACGGCCGTCACGATCCGTTCCCGGAGTTCCAGCGTGTGCCCGCGACTTCCGACATGAGGGGTCCGTGTCATGCGGTCATTATGGCAAACGCCCCGCCACGGTCAGGTGGCGGGACGTTCGGCCGCTTTCGCGGGTCCGATCATACGGACTGCCGTCTGTTTCGCTGACAGATCGGAACACCACCGATCTGTTAACTCCACGTCCGGAACCCGTTTTTCTCCCACTCGTTTCGCTCGGATTGAACGGCTTTATAAGCCATTCAATCGGAATCCGTATCAGTCCATGGCGAGCGCGAGGCTCGGTTCGTTCTGGGTGACGTTCCCGCCGATGCCGCGCAGGCGCTCGGCAAGGCGTTCGTAGCCGCGGTTCAGGTACTGCACGCCGTCGATGATGGTGTCGCCCTCGCAGGTGAGGCCCGCGATGAACAGCGCGGCCCCGGCGCGCAGGTCGGCGGCCTTGACGGGCGCGGCGTGCAGCGGGCCGCCCTGAATGACCTGGGTGTAACCGCTGACGGTGATGTTCGCGCCCATGCGGGTCAGTTCGGCCACGTGCGTCAGGCGGTCGGGGTACACCGGGTCCTGCACGACGCTGGTGCCCTTGACGGTGGCCAGCAGGGCGCTCATCTGGGGTTGCAGGTCGGTGGGGAAGCCGGGGTAGCTCTGGGTGGTGATGTTCACGGGGCTCAGGTCGCGGTTCGTGGCGTCCACGATCATGCGGTTGCCGTCCTCGAGGATGTCCACGCCCATCTCCTGCAACTTGCCGGTCACGGCGCGCAGGTGGTCGGGGCGCACGTTGTTCAGGGTCAGGCGGCTGCGGGTGGCGGCGGCCAGCATCATGAACGTTCCGGCCTCGATACGGTCGGGAATGACGGTGTACGTGCCGCCGCGCAGGGCGCTGACGCCGCGCACGGTCAGGGTGTTCGTCCCGGCGCCCTGAATGTCGGCCCCGAGGCTGTTCAGGAATTCGATCATGTCGACCACGTCGGTGTCGATGCTGGCGTTCTCCAGCGTGACCACGCCGTCACCGAGGACGCTGGCCAGGACGGCGTTGTGCGTGCCGCCCACGGTCAGCAGTTCGAAGATGAACTGGCCGTTCAGGCTGCCCTGGCGGGTCGCCTCGAAGTTGCCGCCGTCCTCGCTGACCTGGGCGCCCAGGGCGCGCAGCGCCTTGACGTGCTGATCGACGGGGCGGGGTCCCCAGGCGCAGCCGCCGGGCATGGAGACGGTCGCGTGCCCGGCGCGGGCCAGGATGGGGCCCATGACGATGAAGCTGGCGCGCATCTTGCTGACCAGCGCGTAGGGCGCGTCGGTGTTCAGGATCTCGGGGGTGTGCAGTTCGAGGCTGTTCTCGCCCACCCAGGCGTGCTGCGTGCCGATGTGGGCCAGCAGGTCCAGGATGGTGCTGACGTCACTGAGGCGGGGAATGCCGTGCAGGGTGACTTTTTCACTGCTCAGGAGGCTGGCCACGATGATGGGCAGCGCGGCGTTCTTGCTGTGTTGAACGGTGATTTCTCCGCTCAGTTGGCGGCCGCCCTGGACGTGCAGTGGGGTCAGTTGCATGGGATTCTTCCTTTCAGTGAGTGGAGCGTGGGTGGGGCGGGCTTGGCTGGCAGGCCGGGCGCGTGAGCGGGTGAACTGACCCGCCGGTCCGGTGCGGCATGGTGCATGTTACACATCGTACTCAGCGTGTGTCCAGAACGACCATACAGGCTCACGGGAGTTTCAGGATGAGTCGGCCCTACACAGGGCCTATCAGGGCGATCTCATGATCGGGTCAGGTCCGGGTGCCGTTCCGTATTGAGGGCACTCATAGGCCGTGCTACGCTGCCTGCACGACCCCGCCCACGGCCTGCCAGAACCAGACTCAGGCGCGGTCCCTTTCAGGAGAGGCATGCCCAAGAAGGAACGTAAACGCCTGCAGGTGGTCATCAGCGACGAGCAGGACGCCCTGCTGACCCGCACGGCGTACGAACTGTCCAGCCCGGAACGGCTGATCAGCAAGAGTGAAGTGGTGCGCCTCGCCATCGAGAAAATCGCCCGTGAACTGGGCGAGGGCGAGAACCTGGAACAGTACCGCTCGATCCTCGACACCGACGAACTGACCGACGACTGACGGCCGCCCCCGCGCGGCCAGTCGCCTGTCAGCGGCCCAGGGCGACCGGGCTGCCCAGCACGCGCCGCGCCCACAGGTACCGTGGTCCCCAGTACCGGTCGGCGCGCAGGCGGTCCACGCTGACCCGCCCCTGGTAACTGTTGGCACTGACGAACGAATCGTCCCCCAGGTAGATCCCGACGTGCGATACGCGCCCCTGGCCCTCGGTGTCGAAGAACAGCAGGTCGCCGGGCCGCAGGTCGCTGTCTGCCACCGGCTGCCCGACCTGCGCCTGATCGGCACTGACGCGCGGCAGGTTCACGCCCAGCGGCGTGAATACCAGGCGCACGAACCCGCTGCAATCCGCGCCGCTGACGGCCTCGCCACCAAAGCGGTACGGCGTGCCCAGCAGGGCCAGGGCCGCGCTGCGCCAGTCCGTGGGTTGCGGCGCGATGTGCGGTTCGACCTGCGCGGCCGTCGGTTCGTCCGGGGCGCTGCGCTGCACGCGCGGCATCTCCTGCGCGGGGTGCAGGACCGGCGTGACCTGCGCAGGCGCGACCGGCAGGAACGGCGACCCGCCCACCCCCGGCGCGGTGGGCGCGGGACTGGTGGACGCGGGAAGGGGTGCGGCCACCACACCCCCACCCGTTCCCCCGTCGTGCGCTCCGGCCGGCAGGCGCAGCACCTGCCCGGCCCGCAGGACCGCGCCCGGCGGCAGGTCGTTCCCGGCCAGCAGGGCGTCCACGCTCACCCCGTAGCGGCGTGACAGGGCGTACAGCGTCTCGCCGGGCTGCACGGCGTGCGTCAGGTGGGCAGGCGGGGCGGTCGGGGTCTCGCGCAGGCGCAGCACCTGACCCACCCGCAGGTCCGGGCTGCTCAGGCCGTTCAGTGCCAGCAGGGCCTCCACGCTGAGGCCCGCGCGGCGCGCCAGACTGAACGCCGTGTCGCCCGCCTGCACCGTCACGCGGTCCAGGCCACGCAGGTCGCCTGCTGCCGGAACCGACACCGGCGCCGCAGGGGTCAGGCCCTGCGCGGCAGCCAGCGGCGCGCAGGGCAGGCACAGCGCGGGAGGCAGCAGAAGCGACAGCAGCGTGCGCGCCACGGAGGTCCGGGCGGCCGGGACGCAGGTTGGATCGGGCGGCGGGGTCATGGGTCGGGACTCGCAGGGGGGAGTAGTCAGCGGGCAGCGGCGGCCGTCAGGGAAGGCAGTCACGCCGGGCAGACAGACACCCGGTCATGAGCGAACCCATGAACCGAACATGAAACCAACTTGATCAGCGCACCGTAACACGCGCCCCCCGCCCCTGCCAAGCGGCGCGCGGCCCGGCCCCTGGCGCACCCGGCCGCCCGGCTGTCCCGTCAGGGTGGCCGCGCCGGGCGGCCCGGGTCTGGCCGTGACGGTGGGCGGGCGTATGGTGACGCACGTGATCACCCGCGCCCAGGCGTGGCGCACCCGGACGTTCAGTGCCCTGCGCCACCCCAATTACCGCCGTTACTGGTTCTCGCAACTGCTGTCCCTGACCGGATCGTGGATGCAGGCGACCGCGCAGCAGTACCTCGTGCTGGAACTCTCGGGCGGCAGCAGCAGCGCCCTGGGCTGGGTGACGGCCGCGCAGTTCATGCCCAGCCTGCTGCTCTCGCTGTTCGCGGGCGCCGTCATCGACCGCGTGCCGCGCCGCCGGGTGCTGCTGCTCACGCAGACCACGCTGCTCATGACCGCCACCGCGCTGGCCGTCACCACCCACCTGGGCGTGGTCACGCTGCCGCTGGTGATGATCATCGCGTTCCTGTCGGGCTGCGCGAACGCCTTCGACATGCCCGCCCGGCAGAGCATGGTCGTGGACTTCGTGCCCAGGGGCGACGTGCCGAACGCCGTGGCCCTGAACAGCCTGTCGTTCAACGTGAGCCGCACGGTCGGGCAGGCGCTGTTCGGCGTGATCGCCGCGCTGGGCGTGACCCTGCTGGCCGGCGGGAACGCGGCGGACATCTCGCGGCTGGCGCTGCCGTTCTACCTGAACGTCACGTCGTTCTTCGTGGTGCTGTACGTGATCGCCACGCTGCCCTTCCCCGCCCGCGACGCCGGACCGCGCGGCAGCATGGCCGAGGACGTCCGCGAGGGCCTGCGCTACGTGCGCGGCACGCCCGCCGTGCGCAACGTCATGCTGCTGGTCGGCGCGCTCAGCCTCACCACCATCAACTTCAACGTGATCATCCCCTACTACGCCCGCGTGGTGTTCGACGCGCGCGAGGCCACCTTCGGCGCGCTGTCCGCCGCGTTCGGCATCGGCGCGATGGCCGGGGCGCTGTGGCAGGCCAGCCGCCCCAACCCGCTACGCAACCTGCGGATCGGGGCGGTCATCCTGACCCTCAGCGCCGTCGCGCTGGCCCTGACGCCCGGCCCGGCCCTGGCCTTCCCGGTCCTGGCCGCCTGCGGGTTCGGCATGCTGACCCTGCTCGTCAGCGCGAACAGCAGCGTGCAACTCACCATTCCCGACGCGCTGCGCGGCCGCGTGATGAGCCTGTACTCCTTCGTGCTGGTCGGCATGGGCCCCCCCGGCGCCCTGATCGCCAGCAGCCTGATCAGCAGCGCCGGGCCGCTCGGGCCGCGCCTGGGCCTGATCACCCTGGCCGCGCTGGGCGCCGTGGCCATCGCCGCGCTCTGGAGCCGCCTGCCCCGCACGCCCGCCCTGGTACCTGCACCGGTCAACGAGGCGCCGGCCGCCACCCCGGCCACCCCCGGCGCGGCCAGCGGCGCCAGTTCCGCCTCCTCTGCCGACTGACGCCGACCGATCCTCCGACTGCGCGCGCAGGGTGCGCGCCGCGCGGGGCTGATATGCTGCGTGCATGGTTTCAGACCGCAATCCTGACCAATCGCACGTCCTGATGACCTGGGCGCTGATCGTGGTGGCCCTGGGCGCGATCATCGGGATCGGCACCACGGCCGCGCTGATGGCCCGCAAGGGCCGCCCCCTCCCGGACGACCCCGACGCTCCGCTGTTCATCTGACACGGACTCCGATTGAATGGCTTATAAAGCCGCCGGGTCGGGGCGGCTCCAGCTGGCGCCCCGCCGGGTTGTCAACGAACCGGGTGGCCGCCCGTACCGGACATGAATGGTGTGGGCGTGCGCCACAGATGATCACACCCTGAAGGCGGACGGAGTGAACCGGGTCCGCCTTCAGGGTGTGTCTGTCAGAACGGCCAGACGCGCGGAATGATCAGCAGGGCCACCACGAAGGTCAGCAGGGTCAGGCCGGAACCGACCCGCACGAAATCCATGAACGAGTAACGTCCGGGGCCGTACACCAGCATGCAGGACGGTTCCAGCGGCGTGATGAACGAGTTGCTGGCCGCCACCGTGATCCCGATGATGAACGGCCGGGGGTCGTACCCGAGCGCCTTGGCCGTCCCGATCGCCAGGGGCAGCATGACCAGCGCCGCCGCCTGGTTGCTCATGGGCTGCGTCAGGAGGACCGTCACCAGGAACAGCGCGCCCAGCAGCCCGTACGGCCCGAGCGGTTCGAGCAGGCCCGAGAGGCCGCCGGTCAGGACTTTCGCCGCGCCGCTGCTCTCGAACGCCGTGCCGAAGGCCAGCATGCAGGCCACCAGCACGATCACCGGCCACTCCACCGAGCGGTACGCTTCCTCGGGGGCGATCAGGCGGAACATCAGGCTCAGGGCGACGGCGGCCACGACCGCCACGGCCAGCGGCACCACCCCGGTCGCGCCCAGCAGGATCGCGCCGACGAACAGCAGCATCGCCAGCGGCGCGCGTTTCAGGTCACGCTGCCGTTCGGTCAGGTCGCCCATGACGACCAGATGCTCGCCCAGCGAGTCGATGCGTTCGGCGCCGCCCTGCACCATCAGCACGTCGCCCACCTGGATGCGCAGGCGGCTCAGGCGGTCCACGTTCCGCGCGCGGCGGTGCAGGGCCAGCACGGACGCCCCGTAACGTTCCCGGAACCGCGCTTCTTTCAGGGTGCGGCCCAGCAGCGGCGAGCCGGGCATCACGACCGCCTCGACCAGACGCACCGCGCCGCCGCCGCCGCCGCCGTCCTGCTGCAACTGCAACTCGCTCTTGGTGATCACGCCCAGCGTGCTGCGGCCTGCCAGGATGCGCTCTGTGGGGCCTTCCACGGTCAGGGTGTCGCCCTCCTGCACGCGGTAGTCCGGGCCCGGCGCGTACTGGGTGGGCAGCTCGCCCCGGCGCACGGCGACGACCGTCAGGCCGTGATCGCGGCCCAGCCCGGTCTCCCGCAGGGTCTGCCCGGTCAGGGGACTGCCCGCCACGATGGTCAGGTCCGCCAGGTACGCCCGCAGCGACTCTTCCAGCTGTGCGTCACGCGCGGGCAGCAGGCGCGGCGCGACGAAGAACAGGTACGCCAGACCCACCAGCGCCACGGGCAGACCCACCCAGGCCAGTTCGAAGAACCCCAGCGCCCGCTGCCCGCTGCTGGCCAGCGCGCCCGACACGACCAGGTTGGTGCTCGTGCCGATCACGGTGACCGTGCCGCCCAGGATGCTGGCGAACGCCAGCGGCATCAGCGCGCGGCTGGCGGGCAGACCGGCGCGCCGGGCCACGCCCGCCACGACCGGCAGGAACACGGCGGTCGTGGCGGTGTTGCTGGTAAAGGCGCTGACGCCCGCCACGGTGCCCAGCAGGGCGCGCAGCGTGCCCGTGGCGTTCCGGGACCGGCGGGCCAGGGTCACGCCGATCCACTCGATCACCCCGGCGCGCAGCAGCACCCGCGTCAGGATGAACAGCGAGGCCAGTGTCAGGACCGTGTCGCTCCCGAAGCCCGCGAAGGCATCCTTGGGTTTCAGCAGGCCCAGCAGCAGCAGCGCCGAGAGCAGGCCCAGCGCGGTCACGTCAACCGGGAGCCACTCGGTGGCGAACAGGACCAGCGCGGCAACGAACAGAATCAGCAGGATCAGGATGGGGTCCATGTGTCACCGGGAAGCGTGCCGCGCCCGCAGGCCAGCCGCGTGAGAGAAACCAGAAGACGCACCCACTTGATTCTGCCGCCCGCCCGCGCGCCCGCGCCGCTCAGGCCGGGCTGGTTCCCCCGGTCGCCAGGCGAGTCAGGGCGCCGCGCAGCACCGCCACCGAACGGTCGAATTCCGCCAGGTCCAGGCGTTCCTCGGGCGTGTGATCCAGCGCGCTGTCACCCGGCCCGTAGGCCAGCGTGGGCACCGGCCAGTGCGCGGCCACCACGTTCATGTCGCTGGTGCCGGTCTTGACCTTGAACACCGGCGCGCCGCCCTGCGCGCGGATCGCGACCCGCATGGCCCGCGTCAGCGCGTTGTCCTTGGGGTGCCGCACGGCGCTCTCATGGCCGGTGAAGGTGACGGTCACGCTGTCCAGGTCGGCCAGCAGCTCCCGGATGGTCGCCTCGGCCGCGTCGGGACTCACGGCAGGCGGCAGGCGCAACCCGAAGGTGCCGCTCGCCCGCTGCGTCAGGCCGTCCGTGCCGCTCATGATGTCCTGCACGGTCGCCTGCACCCCACCGAACACGCCGCCCGGCTCGCCCGCCCCGGCCGCCCAGGCACGCACGCGGAACCACGCCTCGGTCAGGTCGTCCCCGGCGCTGCTGCCCTCCCCGGCCGTGTGGAAGTTCTCGCGTTGCGCCCCGACCTTCACGACCAGTCGGCCCTTGTACCCCAGCGTCAGGCCCTCCCAGCCGCTCGGCTCGCCGATCAGGACCACGTCGGGCCGCAGGACCTCGCGGACATGCCGCGCGCCCCGGCTGCTGGGCGCTTCCTCCTCGGTCGCGCCGATCACCACGAAGCGCGCCGCCGCCAGCGCCTCGGGCGGCAGGGTCGCCACGGCCGCCATGAACGCGCACAGCGGCCCCTTGGCGTCCACGCTGCCGCGCCCGTGCAGCACGCCGTGGGCGTCCACGTGCACCGGAATGTCGCCCGGCACGGTGTCCATGTGCCCCAGCAGCGCCACGGTCAGCGGCCCGCTGCCACGCTCGCCCACGGCGTTCCCGGCCTCGTCCACCCGCGCCGCGAAGCCCCGCGCGGCCATCCAGCCGCTCAGGAACGCGGCCACCGGCCCCTCCTGCCCGGACAGCGACCCGATCTGCACGGCGCGGATCAGCAGGTCACGCGCGTCCTGCGCGGCGCCGGTGGCCTCACTCGACATCCATCACCCCGCTCGACGCGCTCGACGCGCGGGCCAGCGACACCAGCAGCCGCCCGATATCCGCCAGGGCCAGCAGCGCGATCGAACCCACGCCGCCCGCCAGCAGCGTCCACAGCGCCATCAGCGCCTGCGCGCCCGAGAACTGGAAGAACGCCAGCGCCACCGACGCCACGAACAGCACCGCGCCCAGCAGGCGCAGGCGACCCGTCAGGGCCTCGACCGCGTCGGCCTGCTGCGCCAGCACCGCCACGGCCGACGCCGCGCCGCGCAGGGGCACGCCCGCCGCCCCGGCCCGCACCGGAGCGGGCGCCGGTGACACGGCCGGAGCAGGTGATGGGGCCGGAGCAGATGATGGGGCCGGAGCAGGTGCGGGCGCCGGGGTCGGCTGCCGCTCGGCCGCCACGGGCGCCGGCGCGGACGGCCGGGGCTTACTGAGGTCCGGCACCGGACGGGGGTCCGGCTGCGGACGGCTGTCCGGGGTGCGGGTGGGGGAGAACGCCGACGAGGAGATCACGACCGGCGCGGCCGGAGCGGGCGCCGGGGCAGGTGTGGGCGCAGGCGCGGGGGTCGGGGTGGGCGCCGGGCTGAAGGTCTTCGGGCCGTCCGCCGACGGCAGCGGCGTGACCGGCTGCTCCTTGGCGCGGGCCGTGGCGTCACGCACCTGCCCGAAGAACGCCTGCACCTCCGCCGGATCGAACCCCAGCAGACTGGCCGTCAGGGCCGTGCCCGCCGGAGTCTCGACCCGCAGCGTCCCCTCCTGATCGCTGTGAATGCGGGTCAGGTCCCGCAGCGTCACGCGGCGCGTCCCGTCCGTATCCTGAAACAGCAGCGTGTCGGCCGTCAGGACGAACAGCGCCTCGTCGCGCTCCAGGGACGTGAGGGGTGCGGCGGTCATTCCAATGCCGTGCAGGGTCTGCGTGGCTCGTTCACTCTGGCGCTGGGTCATGGTCACTCCTTGGTAAAGCCGGTGGTAAAGCCGGTCCGGACGGACGGTGCGGGACACTGCGGGCACCGCCAGCCAGACTCCCTGCCCGCCAGCATACCGAACCCCCGCCCAGGCACGCGCCGCATGAAGGCGTCCCTGCGGGCCTCTCACCGCCCCTGAAGGAGGCCAGCGCAGACTGAACGCATGACCGACCCACTGCACGACACCACCCCCCTGGGCCGCAGCGTCGAGGACATCGAACGCGAGAGCGGCAACCTGACCAACGACCCCCGCGAGGGCGAAAGCATGCGCCGCGACGAGACGGCCGTCATTCCGGCCGTGGCGAACGCCAACACCACCGGCATGATCGCCGCCGTCGCCCCCACCGACCTGATCGAGAAAGGCAGCGGCCCCGACGACGGTACGGGCACCGTCAACCGCGACAGCAGCGAGGAATAAGCGAGGAATAAACGCAGACAGGAGTGGGCGGCACCTGGGGTGAATCTCCGGTGCCGCTCACTTCTGTGCTGCATGCGGGTCGCGTCATACGGATTCTGTTTGAATGGCTTATCAAGCCCGTTCAATCGGAGTCCGTGTCAGCCGGTGCCCAGGTCGCGCGGGCGGTACGTGACCGCCTCGGCCAGGTGCGCCTCGCGGATCTCGCTGCTGCCCGCGAGGTCCGCGACGGTGCGCGCCACGCGCAGCAACCGGTCGTACCCGCGCCCGGTCAGGCCCAGTTGTTTCGCGGCGGCCCGCGCAAAATTCTCGGGACCGGCCGCCAGTGGCGCGTGCTGCCGCAACGCCTGCCCGGCCAGATCGGCATTCCGGGTTCCCTGCCGCTCCAGCATCCGCTCGCGGGCCGCCGCCACCCGCAGGCGCACCGGCGCCGTGGGTTCCGGTTCGGGCGCGCGGGTCAGTTCCTCGACGGTCAGGCGGGGCACCCGCACCGTGATATCCACCCGGTCCAGCAGCGGCCCGGACAGCCTCGCCGCGTACCGCATCCGTTCGGACGGCGTGCACACGCAGGCCTTCTCCGGGTCGCCCAGGTGCCCGCACGGGCAGGGATTCATGGCCGCGATCAACTGAAAGCGCGCCGGGTACTGCACCGTCGCCCGCGCGCGGCTGATCACGACCGTGCCGTCCTCCAGCGGTTGCCGCAGCGTCTCCAGCGCCTTGCGGCTGAACTCCGGGAATTCATCCAGGAACAGCAGCCCCCGGTGCGCGAGGCTGACCTCGCCGGGCCGGGGCACGCCGCCCCCACCGATCAGCCCGGCGTCCGACACCGTGTGGTGCGGCGCGCGGAACGGCGCGCCCAGGTTCAGGCGGCCCCGCGACGCCAGCAGGCCCGCCGCCGAGTGAATCCGCGTGACCTCCAGCGCCTCGGCGCGCGTCAGGGGCGGCAGCAGCCCCGGCGCGCGGCGCGCCAGCATGGTCTTCCCGCTACCGGGCGACCCGACCATCAGCAGGTTATGCCCGCCCGCTGCGGCGATCTCCAGCGCCCGCCGCGCCGCCCCCTGCCCCTTCAGGTCCGCGAGGTCCAGCAGCGCGTCCTCCGGCTCCTGCGCTCCGGGCGGGTCCGTGACCGGCAGCGGGTGAGAGCCGCCCAGGTGCCGGGCCGCCTCCGCCAGGGTCCGCGCCCCGAACACCGGTACGCCCTCGATCAGCGCCGCCTCCGGTGCGTTCCCCAGCGGCAGCAGCGCCGGGAGGCCCAGTTGCCCGGCCAGCAACGCCAGATTCACCGCGCCCGCGATGGGCCGCAGGCTGCCGTCCAGCGCCAGTTCACCCGCCACCAGCGTTCCGGCCAGCGCCGCCGCCGGCAGCAACTCCTGCGCGGCCAGCAGCCCCAGCGCGATGGGCAGGTCGTACAGCGGCCCCTCCTTGCGCAGGTCCGCCGGGGCGAGATTCACCGTGATCCGCGCCGCCGGGAACGGCAACCCCGCGTTCCTCACGGCGGCCCGCACCCGCTCGCGCGCCTCGCTGACCGCCTGATCCGGCAACCCCACCACCGTGAAGGCCGGCAGGCCCGGCGAGACGTCCACCTCGACCTCGACCGGGACGGCGTCCACGCCGATTAGGGCGACACTGCGGGCGCGGGCCAGCATCAGCGGCCCCCACGGACTGCGCGAAGGACTGTGCGAAAGTTCACGCCGACCAGCGTAGCAAACCCGCCTGACAGAACCGTTGCAGATGCCGCGCCGCAGCAGGGCGCCCCCCCGCGCCGCGCATGAAGGTCGCGCATGCAGATGGAGACGCCCTGAACGAACCGCTGAAGGCCGGATCAGCCCTGCTGAGGCTCCTTGACGGTCGAGATGACCGCCGGGGCGGGAGCGGCGCCGACCGGGGCGACCACTTCACTGGCCGGCACCGCACTGGCCGGTACCGCACTGGCCTGCGCGGCGCTGACGGGTGCGGCGCTGACGGGTGCGGGCACCGGCTGCACGTCGGCGGCGGGAACGGCGGCCTGGGCGGCCGGGACGGCCACGGCCTGCGGCGCGTGAATGGTCTGCACGGGGGCCGCGCCGGGCGGGGTGGTGTCCCGCAGGCCGCCCTCGAGGTCGTCCTTGAGACTCTGGGTGCTCTTGCGGAATTCACGCAGGCCCGCGCCCAGACTCTTGCCGAGTTCGGGCAGTTTACGCGGGCCGAACACGACCAGCGCGACCAGCAGAATGACGATCAGTTCACCGGGACCAAGATTGGGCATGACTTCCTCCAGAGGTGAGCGGAGCGGACCGGCCGGGCCGTCCACTCCCTTGTCTTGCGTTCAGTGTAGGCCGCCGTGTTAAAGCAAATGTCACTGCCGCGTGAAACGCCCGCGCCGCCGGGCCAGCGCTGCGGACGGTCAGCCCAGCGGGGACAGTGTGCCCAGCGGCGGCCCCAGCGGCACGTTCCGGTAGGCGCGCAGCGTGCCGTTCATGAACGCCACGTACAGCGTGCCGTCCGCCGCCAGCGGCGTGGCCTGCACGCCGTGCGCCTCGCGGTGCGACCAGCGCACGGCGCCGCTGCGCACGTCCAGCGCCCGCAGTTCCCCCGCCTCGGACGCCAGGAACACCATCCCGGAACTGATGACCGGACTGGCCGTCACGCGGCCCTCCATGGCGTGCGACCACAGGTCCTCGCCGTCCGACAGACGCAGCGCCCGCACCATGCCCCCCCACCCGGCCAGGATCGCCACGCCCGACTCGCGGTCCGCGCCGGTCAGCGCCGGGGACGCCCACACCTCGTCCTCCAGGTCGTACGTCCAGAGGGTCGGGTCGCTGCCTGCCAGCGTGACCCGCCCGCCCGCCGCGCTGAGCGCCAGGGCGTGCACCTCGCCCTCCCAGGTCGCCACGACCAGCGTCGCCTCGCCCGGCCGGGTCGGCAGCAGCGCCGGGGTGCCGTGCACCGTGCCGATCTCGACCTTCCACATGGGCGTGCCGCTGCGGGCGTCCAGCGCGTGCAGCCAGCCGTTCTCGTCGCAGACGAGTGCCGCGCCCGCCCACACCAGCGGACTGGCCGCGACCGGCCCGCCCGTCCGGTACGCCCAGCGCAATTCGCCCGTGCGGTCGTCCAGGGCGTACAGGTGCCCGTCGCGGCTGCTGGCCAGCACCTGCCCCTGCCACAGCGTGGGCGCGCCCGTCAGTTCCGCCCGCGCCCGGTGAATCCAGACTTCCGCGCCGCTGTGCAGGTCCACGCGGCGCAGCGTGCCGTCCCACGCGCCGAACAGCACGTGCCCGTCCTGGAAGGTCGCGGGGGCCGTCACCTCGTCCCGCGCGGCGTACGTGGCGAACGGGCGGCCCGACGCGTGCGTCAGGACCAGTTGCCCGCCGCGCGTGCCGACCGCCACCAGATCCCCCTCGCCCATCACGGCGGCCGGCCACGTCACCTCGCCCGGCAGCGGCACACTCCAGACCTCCCGCAGCGCCGACACGCGCGCCGGACCGTCCGGGTGCTCGCCGGTGCGGGTACGCCCACCCCGGTACTGGCCGCGCACGTGCGCCGTCCACACGTCCCGCCGCGCCAGCGCCCACAGGTGCGCGAGCGCCTCGCCGCTCTCCGGGCGGTGCTCGGGCCGCTTGGCCAGCAGCGACACCAGCACCCGCGCCACCGCGTCCGGCACGGCCGGGTTCAGGTCACGCGGGTCCGGCGCGGCCTCGTACACATGCTGGTACAGCACGCTCTGGTCGCTGTCGCCCACGAACGGCGGACTGCCGCACGCCACGCGGTACAGCACCGCGCCCAGCGCGTACAGGTCACTCAGCGGCCCCACCCCCACCCCGCGCGCCTGCTCTGGCGCCATGTACGCCGGAGTGCCCAACGTCACGCCGCTGCGCGTCAGTTGCCGCGTGTGCTCACTGAGCGCCACCAGCCCGAAATCCATGATGCGTGGCAGGCCCGAATCGTCCAGCAGCACGTTCCCCGGCGTCAGGTCCCGGTGCGTGATGCCGCGCGCATGCACGAAATGCAGCGCCCGCGACACGAACGACGCCGCCGTCAGGAAGCGCCCCAGCGGCCCCGGCGCGTCCTCCAGCGGTCCCAGCGCCGTGATCGGCCCGCCCGTCATGAGCGGCATCGTGAAGAACGGCCGCTCACCCTCCGGGTCCACGCCCAGGTCCAGGACCGGCACCACACCCGGATGCGTCAGTCGCGCCAGCGTCCGCACCTCCCGCAGGAACCGCTCGCGGTCCGAGTCCGGCACGTGCGAGTGCTGCACCTTCAGGGCCACCTCGCGGTCCAGCAGCGTGTCGAGCGCCCGGAACACCCGCGCGCTCCCACCCTCGCCCAGCAGATCCAGCAGGTCATAACGACCCACCAGCACAGAGCCCGAATCCAGCGGCATACCCCGCGAGTGTAGCGCCCGGCAGCCAGGAAAGGAGCAGGCGGTACGCACGGCGCGGTGAGCAGGCAGTGGGAGCGCAGGTCGGCAGCAGTCCTGCGCCAACCCACGCACTCCTGTGTTGTACGGCACCCGTTTTGCTTCTACTCGCATCCGCTCGGATTGAATGGGCTGCAAAGACCGTTCAATCGGAGTCCGTCTGATCCCAGGTGGCCTGCGAAGTCGGCACTGGCGACCAACGCCCGCAGCATTCCAGCCAACTACCAGGCAAATGCCAGGGCTGTAAAGTTAAACCTCGCCCCTCGCATTTTCGTTTCAATGCGCTCTCGAATATCATTCCTCACGAAGACGCTACTGTTATTCCACGGCACACGGAAAAAAGGTGGAAGGCGCTCTTCAGCAGGCACGTACAGGCGCTGATCCATTTTGACGGCGCGCCGTACCTTGATCGTGGTCAGCGGCATGACCGCATAGAGAGTCACGTCGGGACGGACGAGTTTCAGGAGTTGCTCACGGTCCATTGAAAACTCGTCAGCAGTGCCGTACATAGCGACTTTCACACTGACTTCATGGCAGGAGTCCTGCAGTTCCTGATTAAACTCGGCTATAAAGGCCGGCCCAACGACCAGGCAAGGAGCGTCATTCCCAAAGATGTCTGTCTGCGTGAAGATCTCCGCTCCTACGAAAGCGATCAGGGGGTCTAAGACATGCCTGGGATCCTCAATCAGTTGAAAGTCCATTCCTTTCTCTTGCGCCTCCCAGAGCGTTCCCTGCCCTGCATGGACCCTGAGTCGAGGACGCTGGTCAAGGTTCAGGCGCTCCATGAGTTCGACGGAATCACCATCGACCTCCCAGATGACTTGAAGATCAGAGGGGTCAGGTTGAGTCATGCCAGTTCATGCTCCTGTTGAGAGATGGGTGAAGTTCCGGATCGTCAGCAAAACAAACGGCAGTCCGTATTACTGCCCCATGGCGCCCAGCTGGCCCGGCGTGACGGGTTCACGCAGCAGGTGGGCGAAGGTGTCGCTGCCGCCGCGTTCAGTGGCCCGGCGCACCAGGTCACCGCCCACCGAGTACGTGAAGATGTACGACCGGAAGGTAGGATTCCCGATGAACCGCAGCGACTGCCGGGCGCGGGCCTCGCCGACCACGGCGTACGTCCGCAGGAACTCCAGCACCTCGCCTTCCGGGGCGTGGTCGGCGTGCAGGCGCATGGCGGCCTCGCCACTCACGCCGCCCAGCGCCCTGCGGGCCTGCGCCGCCGCCAGGAACGCGCGGATGTCGTCGGCGTCCAGCCCGGCCAGCGCCGCCAGTTCCCCGGTCAGCCACGCCTCTGTCTCGTCCGGCGTCATGACGGCCCGCAGGGCGTTCACGGCGATTCCCTCGGACACCACGCACTCGGGCGCGTTGATGAGCTGCACGGCGTGCTCCTGCCAGCCGCGCCCGCGCACCAGCCCGGCCTCCTTGGTGGCGTGCTCGGTGTGATGGCCGGGGTACCCCTCGTGCGCCAGCAGGTCCGGCAGGGACGGCAGCAGCACCGGCAGGTCCGTGTTGATGTCGATGCGGCTCTTCAGGTTCCCCAGCGGCCAGTTGTACCCGCTCCAGGGCCGGTCGTTCACCAGTTCGATACTGAAATCCTCGCCGTCCGGCAGCCCGAAGCGCGCCGACACGCGCGAGCGCAACTCGGCCAGGATCGGCGCCGCGACCCGCAGGATGTCCCCGCGCGGCACCGCCACCCGCGAACGCAGCGCCTCCTCCCGCCCGACCAGCGGGCCGCTGCCGGGCAGCGCGGCGTCCAGCGCCCGCAGCGCCCCGTCCAGCTCGTTCAGGTCCGCGCGGCGCGCCTCGATGTCGTACAGGCCGCGCACCTCGTCGGCATACGCGATGGCCTCGCCCGACAGCAGACGCGTCATGGTGTGCATGGCCCGCACCTGCACCGTCAACCACTCGCGCCGCGCGTCCTCCGGCACGCCCGCCACGTCCGCCAGCAACGCCGACGCCTCCAGCATCAGCGCCTGCGGCTCACGGGCCTCCCGCACCGCCCACTCCTGCGGCCCCCCGTACCCGTCAATGAAGCCCTCCGAGTGCGCGTCGATGGCGTGCGCCAGCCGGATGTACCGCTCTGCAATGTCCGTCATGAACGGCAGGATAGGCCCCCCGGCACGGCCGGTTCCGTCAGACTGTCCGTCTATGCCGGATTACATAGCGGACCTGCGCGCCCGGATCGGGAATGCGCCTGTCAATCTGATGGGTGCGTGCGGCCTGATCCGCGACCCACAGGGCCGCCTGCTGCTGCAACGACTGGCCGGGCGGGACGTGCGGGCACTGCCCGGCGGCCTGTGCGAACTGGGCGAACCACCTGCGCAGACCGGGCGGCGCGAGGTCTGCGAGGAGACGCGGCTGCACGTTCACGAGGCCACGCTGCTGGACCTGCTGACCACGCCCCTGCGAACCCTGCCGAACGGGCATCAGGCGCACTTCTACACGGCCATCTACCGCGTGGATGCCTGGAGTGGCGTGCCCACCCCCGACGGGATCGAGGGCGTGGAACTGGCCTTCTTCGGCGCGCACGAACTGCCCCGCCTGCGCGGCCAGCCGGGCGAGTACGCGCGGGCATGGCTGAGTGCGCAGGCCGAAGTTCAGACACGCACCCGGATGCCGGTTCAGTCGCCCATGAATACCAGCCGTTCGTAGGTGCCGTCCGCGCGGCGGGCGGGCAGACCAGCCTGGGCCGCCTGCTTCAGGCGGGTCAGGGCGGTGGCCACGGCGGGGCCCTCGCCGTACATGCGCTCTGCGTTGTCGGTCAGCTGGATTTCCAGGCCGCGTTCCTCGCCGTGCGTGGCGCGCAGGACCACGCCCGCACCGGGCACCTGGGTCACGTGGACCCCGGCAGGCAGGTCGGCAAGTTCGATCTGGTGGCGCAGGGTCTGTTCGTCCATGTGGTCATTGTGCCAGCCGTGAACGCCGGAAGCCGGAGGCAGGTACCGCGCACCGCCTCCCAATTCCCTGCCCGTCCCGCCCGTATCCTGCGCGGGTGACGCTGTTCGACCCGCCCGCTCCCCTCGCCGAACGCCTGCGGCCCCGCACGGTCGCGGAGGTCGTGGGCCAGACGCACCTGCTCGGCCCCGGCAAACCCCTGACGCGCGTGCTGGGGTCCGGGCGGCTGGGCAGCCTGATCCTGTGGGGACCGCCCGGCGTGGGCAAGACCACCCTGGCCCGGTTGCTGGCCGGAGAGGTCGGCGCGCATTTCATTCCGCTCTCGGCGGTCACGGCGGGCGTGAAGGACGTGCGGGACGCCACCGCCGAGGCCGAACGCCTGCGCGGCCGGGGCCAGAAGACCATCCTGTTCCTGGACGAGATCCACCGTTTCAACAAGGCGCAGCAGGACGCGCTGCTCCCGCACGTCGAATCGGGCCTGCTGACCCTGATCGGCGCGACCACCGAGAACCCCAGCTTCGAGGTGAACCCCGCCCTGCGCTCCCGCGCCCGCACGCTGGTCCTGGAAGCCCTGAAACCCGAGGAGGTGCGCGGCCTGCTGGAACGCGCCCTGATTGACCCGCGCGGATTGACCGGCGTGACCGCCGAGCCGGAAGCGCTGGACCTCCTCGCGCGCCTCGCGGAAGGGGACGCCCGCCGCGCCCTGAGCACCCTGGAAGTCGCCAGCACCCTCAGTAACCCCGTTACCCCCGACGCGATCACCGAGGCCTTCGGACGGCACCTGCCGCAGATGGACAAGAACGGCGAGGACTTCTACAACCTCATCAGCGCGCTGCACAAGAGCGTGCGCGGCAGCCACGTGGACGGCGCGCTGTACTGGCTGGCCCGCATGGTCGAAGGCGGCGCCGACCCCCTGTACGTCGCGCGGCGCGTGGTCCGCATGGCCGCCGAGGACATCGGCCTCGCCGACCCGCAGGCGCTGCGCCTCTGCATCGCGGCGCGCGACACCGTGGAATTCCTCGGCAGCCCCGAAGGCGACCTGGCGCTGGCGCAGGCGGTCGTGTACCTCGCCCTCGCCCCCAAGAGCAACAGCGTGTACGTGGCGTGGAAGAACGCCCTGAACGCCGTCCGCGACGGGGAAAGCCTCCCGATTCCGCTGCATTTGCGCAACGCCCCCACCGCCCTCATGCGCCAGCAGGGCTACGGGAAGGGCTACGCGTACTACTTCGACGACCCCGAAGGCTCATTCGCCCAGAACTACCTCCCGGACGGCGTGCAACTGGGGCTTTACGCCCCCACCGGCGAGGGCTGGGAAGCCCGCGTCGCCGAACGCTGGCGCAAACTCCGGGACGCGCACGGAGAAGGGGAGGGTACGCCGGACTGACTGGCGGGACAATCCGGTCCCCCTCGCCGGGTACGGTGGGCGTACTTCAAGTGCGTGCAGGAGCCTGTTTCCGGGCGTCCTGAAGGGGGGTCGTGATGCTGGCAGTTCCGGTGGCGGGGCGGGCGTGGTTCCGGTTGAATGCGGAGTGGGTGCTGCCGGGCGTGACGGTGGCGCTGGTGTTCCTGCTGGCGGGTCGGGTCCCGCCGGAGGTGCGGCCCTGGCTGGTGGGGCTGGCGCTGTTCGACCTGACGGTGAGTTCGGCGCTGATCGCGTCCCGCACGAGGTTGCGGGGTGAGCGGCACCCGGAGGCGCTGGCGTGGGTGCTGGCGCGGGGCGTGCTGGTGGCGTGGCTGCTGCTGCCGCTGTCGCGCGGGTGGTGGCCGGTGGCGGCGGCGCTGGTGCTGGTGGGGCTGGGCGTGGTGGCGTTCGGCCTGACGCGGCCCCTCCCGGCGGGCGCGGCGCGGCTGGATGGCCTGGAGCGGCGGATCGTGTCCTGGTCGCGCGTGACACCCCGCTCGGGCCTGGGCGCGTGGCTGGCGTGGGAGGGGGCCGTGTGGACGCACCTGCTGGGCAGGGCGCGTGGTCCGAGTGGCACGGCGTTCCGGTCATCCACGGGGGCTGGCGCGTCGTTCACGCTGCTGATCTTCCTGAGCGTCATGGAGGCCGTGCCCGTGCATTTCATGCTGGCGGGGCGGGATGAACGGGCGGCGCTGGTGCACCTGCTGGTGAACGCGCTGGTGGTGCTGTGGTGCGCGGGGCAGCTGCGGGCGCTCCGGGGGCGCGGCGTGGTGCTGGGCGAGCGGCTGCACCTGAATGCGGGCCTGCTCTGGACGGGCAGCGTGGCCCTGGATGACATCGCGCAGGTGCAGGCGGGCGCGTCCGGCGGGACGGGCGTGCTGCCCCTGCACCGTCAGGCGCGGGCGAACGTGACGCTGCGTTTTGCGCGGGCCGTCACGCTGTATGGATTTCTGGGGCGGCCACAGGTGACAGGGGCGGTCAGTCTGCACGTGGACGACCCGCGCGCCTTCATGGCGACGCTGGACGCCGCGCGGCAGTGAAACCCCCCGCCGCTCCGGCGTGCGGAGGCTGGCGGGGGGCTGTAAAGCCGGGAATCTGGGGGGAGCGCCCGGCGTCGAGACCGTGGGAGTGAGGGGTGCGCGGTGCCGGGTGAGGTGTGCGGGGTGCTGGGCGTGCCCGGTGGGGCCGGTCGGTCCGGCGACGCCGCCCCGGCGTCTTCAGGGGTGCAGCCTTTTCCCCGCTGCGAGGTAGGTCTCCGCCCGCGCGGACGCTCCCCACCGGGCAGTGTGGGCTTAGTCGGGCAGGTCCGTCAACCAGTTCGCCTGTTGCAGCTGCGTGTCCAGTTCCCGGCGTTCCTTCGCCAGGGCGTCCACCTGCACCTGCAACTCGCGGGCAGGAACGGCGGACAGGATGCGGACCTCGCTGTTGCTGTAGCGGGTGGGGCGGTCGCTGGCGGTCGCGGCGGCGCGGCGCAGCACCCGCAGCCGCAGGTCCAGCAGGTCGCGGCGGGTCAGGGCGTCCGTCAGGGTCCGGCCGTCCGGGAGGGTGGCGCGCAGGTTCGCGCGGTGAATGCGGGGCAGCAGCGCCTCCAGTCGCGCGGCGACCTCCGCGAACTCGCGCAGCAGGGCCTGTGGGTCCTCGGCGGGGGCCTCGCCTTCCTGCACCAGCAGGTTCTTCACGAGGCGTTCTTCCAGTTGCGCGGCGCGTTTCTGCAGGTCGGCGCGTTCGATCAGGGCCTCGGCGAGTTTCATGCGTGCAGGGTAAGGGCTGAAGATGGGCCACAGGTGCGGCCGGAATTGAGATAAGGCTTTCTAAGCCACTCGGCGCACGGTGTTCGGGGGGCAGGGCCGGTATGCTCCTTCCTGAGATGTCTTTCGATGCCCGCGCCCTGTCCGCCCTTGATTTTCCCCGTGTTCTCGATGCGCTGGCCGAGCGCAGTGCCACGTCGCTGGGTGCGGAGCGCGCCCGTGCGCTGCGGCCCTCGGACGACCCGGAGCGGATCGCGCGGGAACTCGATGAGGTCGAGGACGCGCTGTTCGGCGTGAGCCTCAGCCTGGGCGGGATTCACGACATCCGCGACCTGCACGCCCGCGCCACCGAGGGCCGGGTGCTGTCGGGTTCGGAGCTGCTGAGCGCGGCGTACTCGCTGGACGGCGCGATGACCGTCAAGCGGGCCATCGGCGTGAACTCGCGCGGGCCGCTGCGGGAGGTGGCGGTCGGGCTGGGCGATCACAGCGAACTGGTGCGCCGCGTCCTGAGCGCCCTGGACCGGGACGGCGCGGTGCGGGACGACGCCAGCCCCCGCCTGCGCGACCTGCGTAAGCGCATCGAGCCGCTGCGCGGCCGCATCCGCGAACGCCTGACCGCCACGCTGGAAAAATGGTCGGACGTGCTTCAGGAGCACATCGTGACCATCCGCCGCGACCGCTACGTGCTGCCCGTGCAGGCCAGCCGCGTGGGGCAGGTGCAGGGCATCATCGTGGACGCCAGCGCGACCGGGCAGACGTACTTCGTGGAACCGGCCGCCGTCACGCAGCTGAACAACGAACTCACCCGTCTGATCCTCGACGAGGAGGCCGAGGTGCGCCGCATCCTGACGGAACTCTCGGGCCTGCTGGCAGGCGACGCGGACGTGCCCATGACGCTCGTGACGATCGGGGAACTGGACCTGATCGCCTCCAAGGCCCGGCTGGCCCGCGACTGGCGACTGAACCGCCCCGAGCAGGTCGAAGGTGGCCGGTACGACCTGCGCGAGGTGCGCCACCCGCTGATCGAGAATCCGGTCGCGAACGACCTCTCGCTCGGGGACACGAAACTGCTGCTGATCACCGGCCCGAACATGGGCGGCAAGACCGCCACCATCAAGACGCTGGGCCTCGCGGTCCTGATGCACCAGTGCGGCCTGTACGTCGCGGCCGCCAGCGCGAGACTCCCCGTGGTGCGCGACGTGCTGGTGGACATCGGCGACGAGCAGAGCATCGAGGCGAGCCTGTCCACCTTCGCCTCGCACCTCAAGCACCTGCGCTACGTGCTGCGCCACGCCGCGCCCGACACGCTGGTCCTGGTCGACGAGCTGGGCAGCGGCACCGACCCCAACGAGGGCGCCGCACTCGCCCAGGCGCTGATCGAGTGCCTCCTCACGCAGGACGCGCGCGGCGTGATCACCTCGCACCTGTCGCCCCTCAAGCTATTCGCGCTGGAAACACCCGGCCTCAAGAACGCCAGCATGGGCTTCGACGTCGAAACGCTGGCCCCCACCTACGTCCTGCAGGTCGGGCAGCCGGGTCGGTCGTTCGCGCTCGCCATCGCGCAGCGCATGGGCCTGCCCGCCGACGTGCTGCGCCGCGCCGAGGACCTCCTCGGCCCCGACGCCGGCCTGATGGAACGCATGCTGGAGGGCCTGGAACGCGAACGCGAGGACCTGCGCGCCCAGCTCGAAGGCACCGCCGCCGCCCGCCGCGACGCCGAAGCCGAACTGGGCCGCGTGCGCCAGGAACGCGAAACCCTCGAACTGCGCCGCAACGAGATGCTCGCCGAGGCCAGCCAGAAAGCCGAATCCCTGTACGCCGACGCCATCGAACGCGTCCGCACCCTGCGCGCCCGCGCCCAGGAAGACAGCGCCCGCCCGCGCGTCATGCAGGAACTCCGCGAACTGCGCGTCTCGGCGCAGAAAGCCCGCCCCGCCCCCATCGTCCGCGAGGAACGCGGCGACCCCATCCGCGTCGGCAGCCGCGTGGACGTCCCCGCCTACAACGCCACCGGACAGGTCCTCGAACTGCGCGGCGACGACCTGGTCGTGCAACTCGGCGTCATGAAAGTCGGCGTCAAACGCCGCGACGTGCGCCTCAAACAGGAACCCAAGGTCACGGCCCCCAGAACGCGCGGCCCGCGCACCGCCTTCGCCGGAGCGGTCGCCGCCAGCACCTTCCAGAACGAACTGCAACTGCGCGGCATGGGCGTCGAGGAAGCCGTCGAGGAACTCAGAACCGCCATCCTCGAAGCGCACGCCCTGAAAGAAAGCCCGCTGCGCGTCGTGCACGGCAAAGGCCAGGGCGTCCTGCGCCGCCTGCTGCGCGACTACCTGAAAAGCGACAAGAAAGTCGAATCCTTCCACGACGCCGAAGCCAACCAGGGCGGCCACGGCGTCACCATCGTGAACATCCGCCGCTGAGACCGACTGCGGCTGGAACCCATCACATGAGGCGTGGCTCACAGTTCCCTTTGACGTTCATCAGGTTGAACAGGCAGGATGGGAGGCGTGCCCCTGACCTCACTGCGCTCCGCGTTTCCACTGCTGACCCTGACCCTCTCACTGGGCCTGACCACCCTTCAGGGAAGTGCGTCGGCGCAAGGTGCCGCCGCAGCCCCCAACACGGCCACCACCGGCGCAGCGCGTACCCTGCAATTACCAGCCAACTACCTCGTGCGGTTTGGCAGTACGCAGGTCGTGGCGTCCAGCACCGACGGGTTCGGCGTGCGGTACCTGCCGCTCCCGCTAGAGAAGGACATTCGCGTGACACTGCTGCGTAACACCTTCTACGACTACTGGGATTACGGTCTGACTGCACGTGACGGGAAGCTCAGCGGCGCACTCGGGGTGTTCGCCAGTATCCCCAAGGCCGAACTGACCTATGACCAGCGGGACGGCGTGATCGGCAGTGCCCTGTGGCAGGGCCGCAACTACAGCGGTCTGGATTACCACTCTCACCTGTACGCCGGGTACTCCTTCACCACTGACAGGAACCGCATCCGCATCCTGAACACCGTCGGTATTGCGCAGCAGGAAGACGCCAAGAAGGTCGAGGTGACCACCCCCTACACCCGGACCGAGATGACCACCGCCTACAGCGCCAAATTCGGAGTGGCAAACGCCCGCCTGAACACCATTTCGCGTCTGTACACCTACCCCATGCTGGGCGGAGTGCAGGCCAGCGTGGACATCACGCCCGGCGTGAACCTGACGCTGGCACCGGGCCTGCTGATTGACGCCTCACATCTGTCACGTCTGGTCATGGGGACCAGCGTCATCCGCGATTTCAACCTCGCTGACCTGCAACAGTCCACGGTGGTCGCCACGTACAAACTTCCAGTATCCAAGCCGGAGCCGCTCGCGACCCTGGGTGGCGTGCGTGGCCGCGTGGTGCGGAACTGGACGGGTGACTACACCTACGTGTACGGCGACCTGTTCCTGCGAATCGACGGACTGCCGACCATGCTCGGCCCCAGCGTCGGCTATCAGTGGACGCCTGGCGGTAAGACCAACAAGTGGTTGTTCTCGCTGGTGTCCCTGCCCCGCTGACCTGCTGCGTCCCGCCGACCCGCATGGCGCCGCACTCCTGATCCGGGAAGGGTAAGGGGTGTCTCTAGGTGGGCCGCGTGGTGCGGGCGGCTGTGGGTGATAGCGTCCCTCGCGTGAGTGGTTCCGGGAAGGTTCAGGCGGGTGCGCGGGCTTCACTGCCCATGATGGCGGTGGGAACGGCGGCGTTCTTCACGCTGGGGCTCTTGCAGGCCATGTACGGCCCGGCGTTCCCGGTGTTTCAGGCGCGGTTCGGGGTCAGCACGGCGGTGGTGGGCCTGATTGCCAGCGCGCACTTCCTGGGGTCCGCGATCGCGCCGCCGCTGGTGGGCGCGGCCCTGCGGCGCGTCAGTGTGCGGGCCGGCGTGTCGTTCAGTCTGCTGGTGCTGGCGCTGGGCATGCTGGGCGTGGTGTTCGCGCCCGCATGGGCCGTGGCGGTCGCTGCGGCGTTCGTGGGCGGGCTGGGTCTGGGCGGCGTGAGCGCCTGCCTGAACGCCGCGTACGCCAGCGTGGGCGCGCGGCCCGTGAACCTCGTGAACGCGGTGTTCGGGGTGGGCAGCATGGTGTCGCCGCTGCTGGTGGCCGCCCTGACCGGGGTGGGCGCGGCCGGCGTGGACGCCACGCAACTGGCGGGGCGGCTGGGCGGGCCATTCCTGGTGGTGGTGGGCCTGTGCGCCGCGACGTTCGTGGCGGGCCGCGTGTGGGGCGTGCCGGACATCGGGGTGCCGGTGGCCGCGTCGGGCGCGGCCCGGCCGGGACCGCAGTTCGCGCTGTTCGCCGCGCTGATCGCCTGCTACGTGGGCCTGGAGGCCGGGTACGGCGCGTGGACGGTGCGGTACCTGACCGAGGTGGGCGTGGGCGGCGCCGCCCTGATCCTCAGCGGGTTCTGGGGTGCGCTGACGGTCGGGCGGGTCCTGACGGGCGTGTTCGCGGCCCGCTGGGAACCGTCGCGGGTGGTGCTGCTGTGCGCCGCCGCGCTGGTCGTGTGCGCAGCCGCCGCGCTGCGCCCGGAACTGGCGGCCGGGGCGCACCTGCTGGCCGGGCTGGCGCTCGCCCCGGTGTTCGGCACGACCCTGGCGTGGCTGACCCGCGTGCTGTCGGCGCGGCTGGTGCCGTTCCTGCTGGTGGCCGGGTCGCTGGGCGGCGTGATCGCCCCGGCGCTGCTGGGGGGGCTGTTCGCCCGCTGGGGCGCCGTGGCCGTCCCGTCGTTCCTGCTGCTGCTGGCCGCGCTGCTGGCGCTGTTCACGTTCCTGACTGCCCGCATGGCCCGCCCGGCGCCGCCTCCGCTGCGGCCGGGCGCCGCCTGATCCTGGGACACGCCGTTGTCAGGGGGGAGGGTGTGTGGCAGAATGCGCGCTGATTCTCCCCCAATCCGAACCGGATGCCCAGCAGCGGAACCCCATCAGTTCATGAGTCCTCGCCGGAACACCCGGCGGCGCAACGGAGGCCTAGAGTGGCACAAGCGAGCAGACAGGTGAAACTCACACGTGAAGGTTTTGAACGCCTTCAGAAATCCCTCGATCAGGAAATGGTGCGCCTTGCCGAGGCCACCCGCATCCTGCAAGAGCAGATGGAAACCAGCTCGGACACCGAGGACACCGGCCTGGAAGACGCCAAGCGCGAGAAGATGAACATCGAGGCGCGCATCGATGAACTCGAGGACACCCTGGCCCGCGCCACCGTCATCGAGGACCACGAGAACGAGGGCCGCGTGGAACTCGGCGCGATCGTCATGCTGGGCAACGAGACCACCAAGAAGGACATGAAGGTTCAGGTCGTCAGCGCCCCCGAAGCCGCCGTCACCGGAGGCAGCCTCCCGCGCGTCAGCGAGGACAGCCCCGTCGGGAAGGAACTGATGGGCCGCAAGAAAGGCGAGGCGTTCGTGGTCAACCTCGACAACGGCAAGCAGATGAAGTACAAGGTCAAGAGCATCGAGTACTGACCCCCCGCAGCAGTGACCTGCTGAGCAGACCGCGCCGCCCCCGACTTCACATGCGGGGGCGGCGCGCCTTTCTTCTGGCTCTTCTGGCCCGGCGCGTGCTGGCGCCGCCCGTGCTGGTATGGGCGCTCAGCCGGTGCCGCGCAGGCACGCCGCGCGGTCAGGTTGCGGCCTCTGCGCGCACACCCGCGCTCCCTCGGTGAACGCCGGGAGGTGGCCGCCCACCCGCGCCAGTAACGCCTGGAAGTCCGGGACCATCGTCGCGTAGGCCGCCACGGCGCCCAGCGAGGCGTTGTTCACGCCGCGCGCGAAGTACGCGTCGTACCCCGCGTACCCGCCCCACGAGTCCTTCAGCGTGGCGTAGCGGGCGTTCAGGTCCGCCAGTAGTGCCGCTTTCTGCGTGCGCCGTTCGGTGTCAGGCAGGTCCGGACGGGCGTACAGGGCCTCCAGGCGTGCGCGGCCCGACAGCAGCAGCGTTTCGAAACCCGACTGCCGCTCCTGCGCCGCCCGGTCCTGCTCGCCCAGCTCCGGGGTGCCGTGCGCGGCCAGCCAGCGGCGCATGCCTTCCTCCTCGACTGCCGTGGCGTACGACTCGTTGAACACCGTGTCGCCCGGCACGTACAGCGCCGGATGAGCCAGTTCGTGAATGACCGTGCGGATCAGCGTGGCGTCCGGGTAGGCCAGCATGGTGGACAGCAGCGGGTCGTTCAGGTACCCCAGCGTGGAGTACGCACTCACGCCGCCCACGCTCACGTCCCGGCCCGCCGCGCGCCGCTCCTGCGCGTACGCCCGCGCGTCCGCCTCGGCAAAGTACCCCCGGTACCCCACGCAGCCCGCCACCGGGAAACACGACGTGTCCAGCGTCACGCTGAACTCCGGCGCAGAGAAGACGTTCCACACCACGAACGGACGGCCCACGTCCACGAACTTCAGGAAAGACCCGTGATCCGGCAGGCCCAGCCCGCCCGCCGCCTCGGGCGCCACCGCGAACGCCCGCACGTCCGACGCCAGTTGCAACTTGCGCCGCACCTCCGGCGGCGTGGTGGGGTCCGCGAGGGCCGCCTCAACTGGCCGCGCCCGCCGCAGCAGGTCCAGTTGCCCACCCGCCGCCTGCGTCAGGTACCGCACCTGCGCGCACCCACTCAGGGCCAGCGCGGCGGCCGCCACGCCCAGCACCAGACCCGCCACCCGCACCCGCCGACCCTTCATGCCGCCCGCCTCATGGGGCCCAGTATGCGCCGCCCACGCACACCCGGAACACACGCCCATGAAACGGCACCAGGGAAAAGGGGCCCAGGAAAAGGGGCGCAGGAAAAGGCGTAGGGTGAAACCCGCACCCACTCCACAACCCGCACCCCACGTTCAGGAGGTTTCACCCATGATCATCTCGCACGGCACCCTCAGCGCCCCCACCGAACACGCCGGACAACTCCGCGCCCTGCTGACCCGGATCGCGCAGGCCACCCGGCAGGAACGCGGCTGCCAGCTGTACGTCGTCTCCGAGGTACTGGAACGGCCCGGCCACTTTCTGATCACGGAACACTGGGACTCCATGCAGGACATGCACACGCACCTCGCCCTGCCCGGCGTGGGTGAAGCCGTCGCCGCCGTCCACGCCCTGGGCATCACCGACCTGAGCATCATCGCGTTCGAGGCAGGCGCGCCCACGAGGATCATGTGAAGTGTCCGATGTGAAGGGTCCGGTGAGGCCCGGCTGGCAGGCCGCTCCGGTGCAGGTGGCGTTCAGCCGGGCGGGTACACTGAACGCATGACAGCACGTCGTCCTCAGTCGCGCGGGATGTGCCGGGCCTGCGGTTTCACCGGCACCAAGGTCGCCATGACCCGCCACCACGACACCTGCCCCCAGCGGCCCCTGCACCGCGTGAAAGCACGCGACGGTTACCGCCTGCGGGTCACGGCCAACTCCCGGTACTGGCTGGACGTCGAGGTGCCTGTCAGTGCCACGCTGGACGACCTGGACGGCTTCCTGCGCGGCATCTGGCTGGAATGCTGCGGGCACCTCAGTGAGTTCTCCATCGGCCCGCAGGAGGACCACGACGACTTCGACCCGTTCCGGCCGCGCCGGAAACGCAAACAACCGACCCTGGAGGAACTGGGCCTGGGCACCGGCGACCGTTTCGACTACACCTACGATTTCGGCAGCAACACCAACCTGAAACTGACCGTCCAGGCACGCGAACCCGTCACCACCACGGCCAGGAACACCGTGCGCCTGCTGGCCCGCAACCTGCCGCCCGAGCTGAGTTGCCAGGAGTGCGGCGCCCCGGCCCGGTGGGCGCACAGCTGGGAGTACGACGACCTGACCGGCCAGCCCACGCTGTACTGCGACCGGCACGGCGAACAGACACGGGAAGAGCAACTTCCGGTCGTGAACTCACCCCGCATGGGCGTGTGCGCCTACGAGGGCGGCAACGACGACGACTGGCCGCCCGCCGAGACCGCCGAGTTGGTCGAGAAAGCTCCCGTAGCCCAGAAGCAGAAGACCAGCGCCCCGAAGACCAGCGCCCCGAAGGCCACCCCGAAGAAGACGCGGGCGTCAGGCACCGGGACGCCCGCCAAGGGACGACCGGACCGGGACGGCTCCCGCGTGTCCGTCGATCCGGATACGGGCGACGCGCTCATCCGGATCGACTCGCCGCGCGTCGCCTCATTCTTCGACGCTGACGATAGGGACATCGATAACAGCAACTTCGAAGACGAGGCCTTCGACCCCGACGCCCTGCGCGCCCTCCCGCTGGACCCTAACCTCGTGTGGATCGTGGCCAGCCGCGAGTTACCGGGCCTGCTGCCACCCGAGGAGGGGCTGCCCAGCGTCACGCTGATCCTGAACGCCGTCACCGGGCAGATCCTGACCACCGAACTCATTCCCGACGCCACCCCGGAAGACGTGCTGGACGTGGTGCTGGACGCCATACTGGACGGCACCAGCGCCAGCGCGCCCGCCCGGCCCCGCCTGATCATCACGCCTGACGCGGCGCTCGCCCCGGTCCTGGCGGACATCCTGACCGACCTGGACATCCAGGTGAACCGGCAGGCCATGCCGGAAATCGACGAAATGTTCGCAGAGATGACCGCGCAGGTCTCGGCCGGACTGATAGACCAGCAGGCCGCCTACGCCCCACGCGCCTTCCTGACAGACACCGACGACGCGACCGTGAGGGCCTTCCAGCAGGCCGGGGCGCGCTTCATGGCAGCCGCACCCTGGCAGACGTTCCCACCGAACCGGCTGCTGCGGGCCAGCTGGACCGCGCCGGACGGCACACCCGCGCAACTGTACGCCCTGGTCATGGGCGAACTGGGCCAGGAGTACGGCCTTGCGCTCTACCCCGACTGGCTGTCGTACGTGCAGCACACGATCAACAGTTTCAACTCGGACCTGGCCCTGCTCGTCACGGGCGGCCTGGAGAGCCTCACCATGAGCACCGAGGCGGAATTCGACCCGCAGGACTGGGCGCGCCTGCGGGCGGCCGGACTGGGCGCACGGACCAAGCAGGCCCCCTCGCTGACACGCTTCACCGCCACCGGCACGGCGCCGGCCCGTACCCCCCTGCACGCCGTGACCGCGCTCCTGAACGCCGTTTCCGAACGGGCCGAACGCAGACGGACGACCGTCACCTCAATGAAAACCGAACTGGACGGCGTGCAGATCCAGTTCCCGGCCGGACCGCGCGACGACCTGAGCCCCGCCGAACAGGAAGGCAGCGTGCGGGTCGTCGTGCGAAGCGGCGGCGCTTTCGTCTCGTCCCGCCCCGTCATCCTGACCGGCCCGCCCGACATGCTGCTCTCACGCGCCTTCAGCGCAGCGCGCAAGGTGCTGCAAGAGAAGGAAAGGAGCCTGAACAAACGCTTCCACCTGCCGTACTACCTGGAATCACCGGACATCCTGATCGAGGACGGCGGCATGTTCGGCGATCTGCACGGCCGAATGTGGGAGAGCCATGTCAGCGCACCGCACCTGACGCTGGCGCACCTCGTCCGGCTGGGCACCCTGATGGACGGGCTGGGGACAGTGCAGGCCACCCGGCAGCCGGGAGTAGTGGACGACCTGACCCTGGAACTGGGCAGCGAAGAGGACGGCCTCCCGATGCCCCCACCCCCCAACCTGCGCCTGCGCTGATCCGAACTGCGGCCAAACGCTTGCTGGTACTCGTACGGATTCCGTTTATTTCGTTGACAACCCGGGAGGGCGCCGGGTTGCCAACTCCACGTCCGGAACCCGCTTTGCTCCTACTCGCTCCGCTCGGATTGAACGGCTTTATAAGCCATTCAATCGGAGTCCGTATCACCCAGGAACGACTCCACCTCGATCACGAACCCGCCCGGCGCGTCGAAGTAGAACGTCAGGCGGCCGTGATTGCGCTGCGGTTCCGGCACCGTGAACCCGGCCGCCAGCAGCCGCTCCCGCACCGCCAGCACCTGCTCGGGCGTGTCCTGAAGGAAGCCCACGTGAAAGGACTTCGGGTACGCCACGTCCCGCGCGCGGAACATGGACAGCAGGAACCCGTCCGGGCCGCGCAGGAACGCCATGTGCTCGTTCACCGGCATGTCCGGCGTGCGCGCGAACCCGAAAAAGGTTTCCATGAGTGAAACGGTGCCCGGTACGTCTGTGACGCTCAGGTTCAGGTGATTCAGTCGCATGCGCCCTTGATACCCCGCGCTGCCCCCGCGAAGTGCACGCCCACCCGCAAATGCCCTGGCCGCGCAAGGCCGCATGAAGGCCCCCTCCTCACTGCATGAACGCCCGCCCACCCGCCTGCCCATCCCGCCCCGTAGCGTGGAAGGCATGCCCGACCAGAAGATGACCCAGCTGGCCCGCAAGATGCGCGGCCTGGACCTGTGCCTGATGACCACCGTCACCAGCTACGGCCGCCTCGCCTCCAGACCCATGAGCAACAACGGCGAGGTCGAGTACAACGGCACCAGCTACTTCTTCACCTGGGCGGACTCCCGCACCGCCAGAGACATCGGGAAGAACAGGCACGTGCAACTGAACTTCCGCGCCGAGAAGGAGTTCCTGTTCGTGGCCGTGCAGGGCGAGGCCACCCTGACCACCGACCGCGACGCCATGCAGCAGCACTGGCAGGAGCAACTCACGCAGTGGTTCAAGGAAGGCCTGGACACCCCCGGCCTGACCATGATCGAAGTGAAAGCCCGGCGCGTGAACTGGTGGGGCGAGGAAGACGGCGAGATCGAACTGTAAGGATCACGCGCCCTCCCATACGGTCATGAACTGCTCCGGCGTCCAGCCCACCAGATCAGACACCTGCCCGTCCCCGACCTCCACCACGCGCCACACACCATCCGCGCGCCGGGCGATATCCACAGAGAAGAAAGGTGACGGGATGCGCCCCGCTACAAGGCGAACCAGTTCCGGCACCCCCTCACTGTCCGCGCTGAACGCCCGGCCCGCCCTCACGAAGAACCGCGCCTCCGACGCCGGGTCCAGATCCTCCACGCGGCGCACGCACACCCCACCCTCAATCTGCCCCCGGAAGTGCGCCATGCGCTCCAGCAGTTCCCCAATCTGATCAGAGCGCGTGATGACGCTGCCCGCCCCGGTCTTCAGTGACTTCACGAAGTCCTTCACGAAAAAGCCGTCCCAGCCCAGCTGCTCTAACTGGGGCGGAAGGTCGCTCAGGTCCGTGAAACACACCGTTTCCGGCGTCACATCCGCCAGGAGCGGCGCCCAGCGCAGAAGGTGATGCGCCGCCAGATACGCCTCTGGCGAGGTCATCACCCACGCCCCCGCCCCCTGCACGGCATCCACAAATGCCCGGTAACCGGCACCGTCCAGCATCCAGCCCCGGTACAGCACTGTCTCGCCCGGCATCAGCGCCGGCCGGAACACCCGGTCACCATCAAGGGCACAGGTGGACACCGACCACCCCCGCCCGGCAAACGCTTCTGCCTGGGCGGCAAAGGTCTCATCGGGCTGACGAGGGTTGAAGTAATCCGCCGGGAACACGACGCGCATTCCGTCAGTGTAGGCGGCGTGCGGGCGCGGCGGGACGTACAGTGCAGAGCGTGAAGCGTCTGCCCCAGCTCATCCTGACTCTCCTGCTCGCGGGCGCCCTTGTGCTGCCCGGCGCCGGGGCGACCCTGGTGTCACCGCTACAGCCTGCGCAGGTGGCCCGGAGCGTTCAGGCCTCCGCGAAGTTGCTCACGCCGGACGAGGTGATCGTCCTGATGAACGCGGGCCGCCTGACCGACGCCGAAACCGCCGCCCGCGCCGCCTCGGCCGCGCACCCGGAATCCGCGCGGTCCCTGCTGCTGCTGGCGCGCATTCAGGCGCGGCAGGGGAGACTCCCGGAGGCCCGCGCCGCCCTGAGCCGCGCCCAGACGCTCCCGCAGTGGGATGAGCAGGAACTCGGCGTGCCCTTCGAGTCGCCGGGCGACATAGAGCAGGTCATGCTGCGCGACCCGGCCGCCGCGCGCGGACTGCTGGCCGACGTGCTGCTGGCTGAGGGGGACGACCCCAAGGCGTACTACCTGCTCGCCATGACCGAGGCCCTCGCCCGCCAGTGGGACACCTCACGCGCCGCGCTGGCACAGGCACGCGCCCTGTCGCCCAGTCTGGGATTCGCGGACCCGGAGTCGCTGGCCTCACTGGAACGGGCGTTGCAGCAGAATCAGCCTCCTGTCCTGGACGGCCCGGCGCTGGCCCTGTCGCCGTGGCGGTTCTGGTGGGTCGGGCTGCTGATGTTCCTTGTGTGGTTCGTGTGGTGGGCCGTCCGGGCAGGCCAGAAGATGGCCGCCGAGGAGGCTGCCAACCGCGCCGCACGCATCGAGAAGGCCACCCTGACGGCCGCCGATCTGGACCGGCAGGTGCAGCAGGAACTCGCCGCGGCCCGCCGCGACACCCCGCAGGAGCAGCGCCGCGCCACCCGACTGGAGCAACTGGCCGCGCAGGTGATCGAATGGCAGGAGAAAGCCCTGGCTGACCGCATCAGCGCCGCCCTGATGGAAGCCACGTACCGCCGCCTGCACGCCGCCGCGCAGAGCGACGACGCCCACGCCGCGTACACGGCCGAGGAAGCCGAGAAGGCCGCGAAAGAACAGGCGCGCCAGCAGGCAGAAGCGAAACGCCGCGCCGAGGAGAAGAAAACCAGTGGCCCGTCCAGCCTGCGAAAAAGTGAACGCAGCAGCTGGAGCAGTGGCCGCAGCAGCTCCCGCCGCGACAACTCCGGCGGCAGCAAGTGGTGACGGGCAGGCGCAGCGGACAAAGCAGAGCGGTCAGCTCCCGCAGGAACTGACCGCCGCCGGAAACGGGACGCTTAGGCTGCGCCGACCTTCCGGGCGATGATGCCCTCGATGTACTTCACGACGCTCTTCAGGGGCACGCGGCCCAGCACGTCCTCCAGGAACGCCGTGACCAGCATCTTCTCGGCGACCTCGCGGGCAATGCCGCGTGAACGCAGGAAGAACAGCGCCTCCTGATCGACGGGGCTGGTGGTGCTGCCGTGGCTGCACCGCACGTCGTTCGCGTTGATTTCCAGCTGCGGCACGCTGAAGTTCCGCGCGTCGCTGCTCAGCATCAGGGTGCGGTGCTTCTGGTACGCGTCGGTCTTCTGCGCGCCCAGGTCCACCTTGATCATGCCGCTGAACACGCCGACGGAGGCGTCGTTGTTCACGCCCTTGTACAGCAGGTCGCTGTACGCGTTCGGCGCGGCGTGGTGTTGCAGGGTGTAGTGATCGAAGTGCTGATCCCTGTTCGCGAAGTACAGGGCCAGCATCTCGCTGTTCGACCCCTGCCCGCGCAGGTAGGACTGCATCTCGGTGCGGCTCAGGGTGCCGCCCATCGTGACGACCAGCGAGTTCAGGGTCGCGTCGCGGCCCACGTCGCCACGCTGACGCTGGATGTGCGTGACACCCTCGCCCCAGTTCTGGATGCTGACGTACCGGACGCGCGCGGCGTCCTTCACGACCAGTTCGACCGCGCCGATCGCGTACGTGCCGGGCAGCGCCTCGCTGTCCTGCTCGTCGATGAACGTCACCTGCGCGTTCTCCTCGGCCACGACCAGCGTGCGGGTCGCGGTGTACGTCCCGGCGTCACTCATCACGCGGAACGAACCCAGGGGCAGTTCGACCTCCACGCCGCGCGGCACGTACACGAACGCACCGTTCGTCCACAGGGCGGCCGCCAGCGCCGAGAACTTACCCTCGCTGGGGTCCGGGCTCTTGCTGGGCGTCGTGCCCGGCGCGGCAATCGTCGTGTCGTCCGGCACTTCCGCCGGAACCACGCTGTAGAGGTACTGCTGCACTTTATCTGCGTGCTGCTCCACGGCCGTCTTCAGGTCCGTGAAAATCACGCCCTTCGCCGTCAGTTCCGCCGGGAGTTCCGTGCGGTACACCACGTCCGGCCCGTCCAGCACGAGGAACGCGCCCACGTCCGTGCCGGTCAGGCGGTCCTGCACGCTCTGCGGCAGCGCGGACACGTCCGACACCACGTCGCGCTTCCCGTGCGGGCGCAGCGCGTCGAAATCCACGTCCACGCGCGTGTACTTCCACGCCTCCACCGACTCCTGCGGCACGTCCAGCGTCGTGAACAGCTCCAGGCTTTCCTTACGCTTTGCGGTCAGCCACTCCGGCCCCTGCACCTGCGCCAGTTGATCATTGAATGTCGTCATGAACCCTCCTTGATTACGTTGTTACGGGCATCCCCAGGCAGCACGGCTGCTCCGGCGGGGGGAACCCCTCAGTCCGCTGCGCGGCCAGCTCCCCCCGGGGGGGGCAGGGCACACCAGGCCTCCCCTCAAGGGGAGGTGCCCCGGAGGGGCGGAGGGGTCGCCCTGCGGCCGCGGTGATGGAATCCGTCTGCCTGCCGGACCGGCGCGTCATGACCGGTCCGGCAGACGAGGGAAGATCAGCCGACCGAGCCTTCCATTTCCAGTTCGATCAGGCGGTTCAGTTCCACGGCGTACTCCAGCGGGAGTTCCTTCGCGATGGGTTCGATGAAGCCGCGCACGATCAGCCCAGCAGCCTCGTCCTCGCTCAGGCCGCGGCTCTGGAGGTACAGGATCTGGTCGTCGTTGATCTTGGACACCGTGGCTTCGTGGCCGACGCGGGCGTCCTTTTCCTCGATCTCGATGTAGGGGTAGGTGTCGGTGCGGGCCTCGTCGTCGAGGAGCAGGGCGTCGCATTCCACGTTCGTCTGGCTGCCCCTGGCACCCTCGTAGATCTTCACGAGGCCACGGTAGGAGCTGCGGCCCGAGTCCTTGCTGATGCTCTTGCTGACGATGGTGCCGCTGGTGTTCGGGGCGAAGTGCACGATCTTCGCGCCGGCGTCCTGGTGCTGGCCGCGACCGGCCATGGCGATCGACAGGACTTCACCGCGCGCGCCTTCCTCCAGCAGGTAGCAGGCGGGGTACTTCATGGTGACCTTGCTGCCCAGGTTCCCGTCCACCCACTCCATCACGCCGTTGCCGTACACGGCGGCGCGCTGGGTCACGAGGTTGTAGACGTTGTGGCTCCAGTTCTGGATGGTGCTGTACCGGAAGCGGGCGCCTTCCTTCACGACGATCTCGATCACGCCGGAGTGGAAGGAATCACTGGAGTACGCGGGGGCGGTGCAGCCCTCGATGTAGTGGGCCTGCGCGCCCTCGTCGATGATGATCAGGGTCCGCTCGAACTGCCCGCTGCTCTCCGCGTTGATGCGGAAGTACGTCTGGAGGGGGATGTCCACCTTGACGCCCTTGGGCACGTACACGAACGAGCCGCCCGACCACACGGCGGAGTTGATGGCCGCGAACTTGTTGTCCTCGGGGGGCACGATGGTGGCGAAGTGCTCACGGAACAGGTCCGGGTACTCCTTCAGGCCGTCCTCGATGCTCAGGAACACCACGCCCAGCTTCTCCCACTCCTCTTTCAGGTTGTGGTACACCATCTCGGATTCGTACTGGGCGCCCACACCGGCCAGCGCGGCGCGCTCGGCTTCGGGGATGCCCAGACGCTCGAAGGTCTGCTTCACGTCGTCCGGCACGTCATCCCACGAGCGGGCGTTCGCACCCTCGGGCTTGATGTAGTAGTAGATCTCGTCAAGGTCCAGCCCCGACAGGTCCGCGCCCCAGGTGGGCATGGGCTTGGAGTAGAAGATGTCCAGCGCCTTCAGGCGGAAGTCCAGCATCCACTGGGGTTCGTCCTTGGCCCGGCTGATCATCTCGACCACGTCACGGCGCAGGCCCTTGGGGGCCTTCACGGCGTAGCGTTCGGGGTTGCTCCAGCCGTACTCGTACTCTTTGTTGATCTCGTTCACTTCAGGATTGATGGTCATGATGACCTCCTTTTATTTGTTCCAGTAGAAGCAATAGGCGGTTTTCTCAGGGTTTCTGACGATGAAAGCATCGGAATATTCGTTCTTCTCGTATTGCTCCTCAGTGAACCCTATTCGAGTGTGAGAAGCGGCGAAGGCTTTTTCTGGATCGATGCTGCACGGAGTCTCGCCATCGCTTGGATTTGAGTGCTGAAAATCATATTCCCTGCATTCCGATCCTGCTGCAACGTGCTCACATTCTAACCATTCCTTGCCTTTGCCCAGTCGAGCCTCCATAGCGCTAGAAAAGTCTACCTGGAAGTAAAATATTCCGATATCAAATGCATTTCGATAGAGGAGGATTCTGGAAGACTCAGGCTCTCTTTTGAAAATCTTCTTCGATATGAGAGTGATAGCGTCGAAGTGTGCCTTTGTAGCCTTTTGATATTCAGAGAATACGAAATTGAACAAAGTAACAGAGAGGGCAATGCAGAGTGTGGGCAGGATCAGCAGGAAATACCATTTCTTACGGGCGGCGATGTATGTACTGACGATTGCGAGACATAGGAGCAACCCGAGGGGGAAATAGAAGACAAATCCGGCTTCAGTCGAGTTCAACCACTGGAGAAGCGACACGCGTGCGCTTCAGGTTCAGGCGGTGGCGAGTTCCTTGACCCAGTCGTAGCCTTCGGTGTCCATCTTCTTGGCGAGTTCGGGGCCGCCGGTCTGGACGACCTTGCCGTCGAGGATGATGTGGACCTTGTCGGGGACGATGTAATCCAGCAGGCGCTGGTAGTGGGTGATGATCAGGCCGCCGAGGTTCTCGCCGCGCATGGAGTTCACGCCCTTGGAGACGATCTTCAGGGCGTCGACGTCGAGGCCGCTGTCGGTTTCGTCCATGATGATGTAGTTGGGTTCCAGCATCAGCATCTGGAGGATCTCGTTGCGTTTCTTCTCGCCGCCGGAAAATCCGGCGTTCAGGTAGCGTTCGACGATGCTCTCGTCCCATTCCAGGGTCTTGAGGGCGCTCTGGAGTTTGCCGTAGAACTCGGTGAAGGAGACTTCTTCGCCTTCGGCCTTGCGGGCCTGCATGGCGAGGCGCAGGAAGTTGGCGATGGTGACGCCGGGAATCTCGACGGGGTACTGGAAGGCCAGGAAGACGCCGAGGCGAGCGCGTTCGTCGGGTTCCATCTCCAGGATGTTCTGGCCGTCCACGAGGACTTCGCCCTGCGTGACGGTGTATTCGGGGTCGCCGACGATGACCTTGGCGAGGGTGCTCTTGCCGTTGCCGTTCGGTCCCATGATGGCGTGCAGTTCGCCGCGGGGGACGATCAGGTTGATGCCCTTGAGGATTTCGGTGTCGCCGACGGTGGCGTGCAGGTTGCGGATTTCGAGCTGGTGGGTCATGCGGGCTCCTTCGGGAATCAGGGGGTTTTGTTAGGAATGATTCCTACTTACCGGGTTATTTTACCCGCCGCAGCCTGCAAAGTCGAGTGATTCACTGCGGATTCTGCCGGGGCAGGCAGGGCACAGGCAGGATAAGGATTGCTTCTGGCCGCGTGAACGCCCTCGCCGCCGACCCACTCCCCACGTCCCGCCCGCTCTCGACTCTCACTGCTGCCCGTACACCGCATCCAGCCCCTCTCCTCATGAGTGCCGCGCACGCCGTTTTCACGCTTGCCACGCGCGTGCGTGCTACCCGTGGGGAACATGAACGTCATTGACCTCTTCCGCGCCGCCGGACCCCTGTTGTGGGTGCTGCTGGCCCTGTCCGTGTACGTCGTGTACCTGAGTGCCGCGCGCGCACAGGCGCTGTCCCGCATGGGCGCCGACGCCCGCACCCTGATCGAACGCGCCCGCGCCGTCACCGCCGAGAGCGGCCCGGCCGCCGCGCTGGCCGAGGTGGACCGCGCCGCGCACCCCAGCCCCGCCGCGCAGGTCCTGCGGGCCGGACTGGCCCGCGCCGACCGTGGCGCAGACGCCGCGCAGGCCGCCATGCAGTCCGCGCTGCTGACCGAGGACGCCCGCCTGTACGCCGGACTGGGCGCTCTGGGCACCGCCGCGCAGATCGGGCCGCTGCTGGGCCTGCTGGGCACCGTGATCGGCATGGTGCGGTCGTTCCTGGTGTTCAGCCAGACGACCAACCCCACGCCCGCGCAGCTTGGCACCGGGATCAGTGAGGCGCTGGTCAACACAGCGGCCGGGCTGGTCGTGGCGATCATCGCGTACGTGTGCCGCAACGCCCTGCGCCTGAAAGCCGACCGGCTGGCCCTGCAGGCCGAACAGGTGCGCGAGGACCTGCCCGGCTGGCTGACCCGCCCCACCCCCGCCACCCGTCCCGCCGTGCCCGCCGCGCCGCTGCCGGAAGTCGCCATGAACTTCGGCGGGGCGCAGTGAGGTCTGAACGCATGCAGTCCAGTGGCGTGAGGTCGGTGTGAGCGCCGCCCGCCGCCGCTTCCGGGAGGACGCGGACACCGTGACCTTCGACTTCGCGCCGATGGTGGACATCGTGCTGCTGCTGCTGATCTTCTTCTTCCTGACCAGCAACCTGGGCGCCCGGCAGAACGCCCTGCCGCTGGACCTGCCGCGCGCCAGCAGCACCGTGCAGGAAACCCCGGACCTGCCCATCGTGAGCGTCACCCGCACCGGGAAGGTGTTCCTGAACGGCCAGGAAACCACCCTGACCCGCCTGGGCGGCCGCCTGGAACCCCTGGCCAGAGCGTCGGGCGGACTGGTGGGCCTGCGCGCCGACGAACGCGGGAACTACGGCACGGTCGTGCGCGTCATGGACGAGATCAAGAAGGCCGGGGGTTCCCGCCTGGCGCTCGGCACCCAGCCGGACGGCGCGGCGGGGGAGAGCACGCCGTGACCACCGCCCCGCGTCCCGGCCCCACGGGTGGCCCTGGCCGCTCCTCACCTGAACGGCGCGAACAGGTCCGGGCGGGCGTGGTGGCCGTCGCCGTGCACGCGGCCCTGCTGACGGGCCTGCTGCTGCTGCGGCCCCAGCCGCTCCCGGACGCCGGGACGCCCGACCTGAGCGCCGCGCCCATGGAGGTCGTCACGCTCGCCCCGCCCGCTGTCCGTACCCCACCTGCCGCTGTGCCGGTCCCCACGTCCAGGGTGACCGCTGCGCCCCGGCAGACCACCGCACCCCAGTCGAAGCCCGAGCAGTCGAAGCCCGAGCAGTCGAAGCCCGAGCAGCCGGAACCGCAACCCGCCGCGCAACCCGAGGCGCCCCCCCCCCCCCCGCAACCCACGCCCGCGCCCACCCAGCCGACCGCAGAGGCCGCGCCTCCCACGTCTGCGCCCTCCACGTCTGCGCCTGCCGGGGCGCCCGCCCCGGCCCCCCGCGCGGCCAGTCCGGCCCCGGTCACCCCGCAGCCCTCCGAGCCCAGCCCGGCGAACCCGCGCCCCACGCCCGACCCCACCCCGGCACCGGTTCCCCCGGCGCAGAGTGCGGCCGAGCCGATCACCCCGACCCCGATCACCCCGCCCCCGGTCACTCCGGCACCGGCAGAACCGGCCCCTCCGGCGGCCCAGGCGGCGGCTCCATCGGGCACGCCGTCCGACCCGGTGCCCGCCGTGACCGCCTCTGCGCAGTCCGCTGGGCAGTCCGCTGCCCAGCCGACCGCGCCGGACGTGCCAGCCGCTCCGGCGCGCACCCCGGCCGTGACCACCCCGGACCCGCAGGCGCAGGAGGCGGCCGTGCAGCCCCGCACGCCCGCCAGCGCCGCTCCGCCCGCATCGGTCGCGGCCCTGCCCCGCCGGGAGGACGCCGCGCCCGGCAGCGCCCCCACCGACGCCGCGCCGCGCGCCGCAACGGGCCGCCCCACGGCCTCGCCGGACCCGGTGACCGTGACGGCCATCCCGGCCCGCCCGCAGTCCAGACCGGCTGCCACCGGCACGCCCGCCGAGGCAGCCCCGCGCGCCACCCTGCCGGACGCGTCGCCCGTCACCACGCCGGACCCGGCGGCGCCCAGTCGCACCCAGCCCGGCCGTGCCCAGGCCAGCGGCGACACCAGCGCCGGAAACGCGACCGGCAGCGCCCCGCAGGCGTCCGCGCGGCCCACCCCGGCCCCGACACCCGCGCAGGCAGCGCCCGCCACGGCTGCGCCCCGCACGGCACCTTCCGGCACGGCGGCCACCCCGGCCGCCTCTGAACCGGCACCCACTGCACCGGCCCCCGTGACCCCATCCGCCGCCCCGGCTGCGGCCCCCTCTGCCCCGGCGGCGGCGGCCCGGCCTGCCCCCACCCCGGAGGCGGCCCCGCCCGCAGGTGGCGCGGCTGCCCGCACACCGGCCCGCACACCGGCAGGGGGTGACAGCAACCCTGATGCCAGTGCGCCGCCTGCCAGCGCCGCTGCACGCCCGCCGGGCAGCGCGGCCGGGAACACGCCCGCCGGTGCAGAGGCGCCCGCACCGGCGCAGGCCAGTCGGGGCGGCAGCGGTCCTGACGCCACGCCCGGCGCGGACGGCCCGGCAACCGCCGCCCCACGCACCGGCCCCGGCGGCACCGGCGCGGCCGCGACCCCCGCCGCGCCCGCCGGGACGGTCGCGCGCGGCGGCGGCGGCGAGGGCAGCGAGACGCGCCCGCTGACCTGCACGGTCGTGATCGACGTGCGCGGCCTCGGGGCGTTCCAGCGGGACATGACCAGCGTCGTGTACGCCGAGGGCGGCGCGCAGATCTGGCCGGACGCCGCACTCATCAAGGGCGTCAGCAGCCGCCTCGTGCAGGAGGGCAGCCTGCACACCTACGTGACCAGCGAGGCCGAACTGTCCGCGTTCAAGAACATCACCCGCGTCAGGGCCGCCCGCATCCAGTCCAACCGCTACGCGCCCACCTCGAAGGTGTACACGGACGTGACCCTCTCGGCCAGCGCCGCCGCGCAGTTCCGCTCGGCCGGGCAGGCCTGCCGGGTCGTGTACCTCAAGACCTGAGCGGCACAACCTGACCCGCCCACCCACGGTCAGGTGCGCGTCATGTTCACCTGACCTCATGCTCGGTACGCACGCCGACCATTGCCCGCCGACCAGTGACATTGCCCCACCACCCCTTCCGGAGGTTCCCCATGCTCATCCCCAAGCCCGCCCGCCTCACCCTGACCCTCGGCCTCGCCGCGCTGCTGGCCGCGCCCGCCCACGCCTGGGTTCCCAAACTGGAAGACACCACCGCCCGGAACGTCATCGACGGCGCGTACGGCCGCCGCGACCCGGTCCCCACGTACCTGATCACCAGCCTGAAGGTCAAGGACGGTCAGTTCGAGGCCGGGGAGGGCGCCGTGACCGCCTTCGACGGCGGGGCCGCCTGCGTCGCCGACTGGCTGGCCGCCCCGCAGGACTACGCGCGCGGCAGCCGACCCGTCACCGTGACCGCCAGCGGACAGGCCGACCAGCTGTTCTTCCAGGCGCAGGACGCCCGCGACAACTTCAGGAACCTCAGCGCGGCCGACGCCCTGACCGACGAGTACGCCAGCAAACGCCTCCCGGACGGGCAACTGCGCATCGACATCGCCGTGCAGGGCCTCCCGAGTGAACGGGCGCGCGGCGCGTACCTCGTGCGCCTGAAAGGCGCAGACGGCAAACTGATCGCCCCCGTGAAAAGCACCTACGTGAACGACTTCAAGGAGGAAGGCGGCACTTGGAGCGGCACCCTGGTGTACTACTTCGAACCCCTCAAGGCCGGGCTGGGTGCCAGCGACACCGTGAGCCTCCTGCTGCGCACCGAGGCGGACACGAACTGCGCGTACTCCGTGCCCGTGAACCTCGGCAAGTTCAGCTGAAGAGGGCTGCAGGGAGCGGGGAGTGGGTCGGTGGCCTGGGCGGCTGACCCCTCCCTACTCTCTATTGCCCGCTATGCCTGTTGCCCGCTATCCACGGCTGCCGCCAGCAACGCCCGCACGGTGTCGATGGCGTCGGGGTTCTCCAGGCTGCTCAGGTCGCCGCCCGCCTGACCGGTGATCAGCAGGTCGCGCAGGACGCGGCGCATGATCTTGCCGCTGCGGGTGCGGGGCACGGTGGGCGTGACGATCACGCGCGCCGGGCGGGCAATGGCGCCCACGCCCCGCACGACGGCCTCGGCCAGTTCGCGTTGCAGCTGCGGGCTGCCCTGCGCGTCGCCGCGCGGCACTACGAACGCGACGGGCACCGAGCCTTTCACGTCGTCGGGCATGGCGACCACGGCCGCCTCGGACACGGCCGGGTGCGTGATCAGCGCCGCCTCCATCTCCATGGTGCCGATGCGGTGCCCGGCGACGTTCATCACGTCGTCCAGGCGGCCCGTCACCCACAGTTGCCCGTCTTGGTCCAGCAGGGCGGCGTCGCTGGCGGCGTACGCGCCCGGGTGGTCGCTCAGGTACGTGGCGCGGTAACGGTCATGGTCGCCCCACACGGTCCGCGCGAGGCACGGGAACGGCTCGGTCAGGGTCAGGGCGCCCAGTTCGCCCGGCGCGGCTTCAAGTCCGTCGTCCCGCACGATCCGGGCGCGGTAGCCGGGCAGCGGGTGCCCGCACGCGCCGGGCCGGGTGGGGGTCAGGCCGACCATGCTGGCGGCCCAGGCGGTGCCGGTCTCCGTCTGCCCGTACGTGTTGTTGATGAACACGTTCCCGGCGCCCAGCGTGTCGTGCGCCCAGTGCCACGTTTCCGGGTCCAGGGGTTCCCCGACCAGCCCGATCAGCTCCAGGCGGCTCAGGTCGTGGCCGCGCAGGGCGTCGTCCCCGGCGCGGCGCAGCATCCGCAGGGCGGTGGGGGCCGTGAAGACCTTCGTGACGCCGTAGGCGGCGATCAGTTCGTACGGCCGGGCGGGCGTGGGCGTGTCGATGCTGCCCTCGTAGATCACGTGCGTCGCCCCGTGCGCCAGCCCTCCCACCAGCGCAAAGATCGGGAAGGTCAGCCAGCCCACGTCGGCGGTGCACCAGTACGTGTCCTGCCCATGCAGGTTCAGGGTCCATTTCACGTTCGCGTACGCGCCGGTCAGGAAACCCAGCCCGGCGTGCACCAGGCCCTTGGGTTTACTGGTCGTGCCGCTGGTGTAGATGATGAACCCCGGCTCGTTCGCCTCCAGCATGACCGGGTCGGCGCGGCGCGTGGTGGCGTCCAACAGTTCCTGAAAGTCCAGTTCCCCGGCGTGCAGGGGGTGGCCTGCGTCCACGCGCCGCGCCACGATCACCTGTGCGGGCGGCAGGCCGGTCAGGGCCTCGTCCAGCGTGGCCTTCAGCGGCACGACCCGCCCGCGCCGCAGCGTGGCGTCCGTACAGACCACCACCTTCGGGCGGGCGTCCTCCAGGCGGTCGCGCACGGCGGCGGCACTGAAGCCCGCGAAGATCACCGAGTAGATCGCCCCGATGCGGTAGCAGGCGTGAATGGCGATGAACGCCTCGGGCACGTTCCCTAGGTAGACGGCCACCCGGTCCCCGCGCGTCACGCCCAGGTCCTGCAACGCAGCGGCGAAGCGGGCCGCCGCGTCCGTCAGTTGGCCGTACGTCCAGGTTTCACGCAGGCCGTCCTCGCGTTCGTAGCGCAGCGCCACACGCTCTGGCGGGTGCCGGTCCAGGCAGTTCACGCTGACGTTCCCGGTCGCGCCGGGAAAGTACCGGAAATCGCCCAGCGTGCCGTCCAGCGCCGCAGTGGGCGGCGTGTCCCAGCTGAGTTCCTGCGCCACGTGCAGCCAGTACGCCTGCGGGTCCAGGTCGCGCAGGCGTCGCGCCTCGGCGGGCGGGACGGGCGGGCGGGCACTCAGGGCGGCGGTGGGCGGCACGAGCGGGGCAGACAGCAGGGCAGCGTCCATGAAACAACCTCCGGTGGGGGAAAGAAGGGGGGATGTCGGGGTGTGTGATTGGGTTGTGTGGAAGCCCAGGCTACCGCCCCCGCATGAGCGGTGTGAACGCAACCCAGCCCGCCGTCCCTCATGCGCGAACCCCCGCACGGCGCGTGCCGGGCAGCCCCCCGGCTGCTCTACACTGCGGGGCGTGCCCGCCTTTCCCCTTCTGGCCGTGGATATCGGCAACACCAGCACCGTCATCGGGCTCGCGGACGAGAGCCTGAACCTCACGCACACGTGGCGCGTACGCACCAACCGCGACGTGCTGCCCGACGACCTCGCGCTGCAACTGCACGGGCTGTTCACGCTGGCCGGGGCCAGTGCGCCCCGCTCGGCCGTGCTGAGCAGCGTCGCGCCGCCCGTCGGTGAGAACTACGGACTGGCGCTGCGCCGGCACTTCATGGTCGAGGCGTTCAGCGTGAGCGCCACCAACCTGCCGGACGTGAACGTGGAACTCGACCAGCCCGACGCGGTCGGCGCGGACCGCCTGTGCAACCTGTTCGGCGCGGAACGCTACATGAGCACCCACGAGTACGCCGTGGTCGTGGATTTCGGGACGAGCACCAACTTCGACGTGATCGGCCGGGGCCGCCGCTTCCTGGGCGGCGTGCTCGCCACGGGCGCGCAGGTCAGCGCCGACGCGCTGTTCAGCCGCGCCGCGAAACTGCCGCGCATCACGTTGCAGGCGCCGCAGACGGCCATCGGGCGCAACACCACGCACGCCCTGCAGTCGGGGCTGGTGTTCGGGTACGCCGAGATGGTGGACGGCCTGCTGCGCCGCATCCGCGCGGAACTGCCGGGCGAAGCGGTCGCCATCGCCACCGGCGGGTTCGCCCGCACCATCGAGGGCATCTGCCGCGAGATCGACCACTACGACGAGACCCTGACCCTGCGCGGTCTCGTTGAACTCTGGGCCAGCCGCTGACCGCCCGCTGAGCACCACACGCTGACCGGACCCACACCTGTTGCTCCCCACACCTGTCACTCCGCCCGCGTATGCAGTTCAGGCCGGATCGGATCACTGCAACGGGCGCCCAGCGCGGAAATACACGCTTCTCTCAGAAGGGCGCGCCGTGCGGGGCGCAGGGGTCCGGGCGTGCCACACGCGCTTTCCGGCTCCCTCCCTGCCCCGGCCGTCATGAGAGCGTGCGGCGCAAGCCACAAGGGTCGCCCCGATCCTCTCAAGGTCGTGCCACACGGCCCGCGCATCATCTGGGTCAGGAGGAACCACCATGACCAAGACCAAGATGATGACCGCCCTGACCGCCCTCGCCCTGACCGCCGGTGCCGCATCGGCGCAGACCAGCAGCACCGGCAGTGTCGGCGTGAACCTCGGCGCCGGACTGGGCACGGTCCTCGCAGGACAGGCGCAGGGCAGTGAAGGCGCGGGCAGCGGCAGCCTGCTCGGCGCGGTCGACAGCGCCCTGAACGTGGGCGTGAACGCCAGTGGCAGCACCACCACGACCGACAACGACGGCGGGAGCACCAGCAGCGAGGGGAGCCTGAACGTGGGCCTGTCCGGCACCCTGAGCGGCCTGCTGGGCGGCAGCGCCAGCGGCAGCAACACCGGGAGCGACGGCACAGGCGGCGCCAGCCTGATCGGCGGCCTGACGGGCACCCTGAACCTCGGCGTGGACGCCAGCGGCAGCACCACCACCCGCCCCTGAGCCCCCTTTCCTGAGCGGGAACCGGACAGGTAGCCTCCGGGAGACAAGGAAGGCCAGAGCGTGCAGGCAGAAGTGAGTGAAAGCGAGACAGCAGGGCCCCCGGACGGCAGCGCGGGGGCCCTGCCCGCTGTTTCCATGCCGGTTGGCCCGGCGCACCTGCTGCCCTGCGCCCCCAGCGGATGCTCTACGCTACGCGCATGACCCGTGCCGAGCCTCCCGCCGCGCCCGGCCTGCCGTCCGGTCCTGCCCGGATCGTGAGCCTGCTGCCCAGCGCCACCGACCTGCTGTTCGACCTGCTGAGCGAGTCCGGGCTGAGCGGGCGGGTGGTGGGCGTCAGTCACTCCTGCGATCACCCGCAGGCGCGGGGACTGCCGGTCCTCACGCGGTCCATCGTGGACAGCGCCGCCCCGCAGGCCCAGATCGACCGGGCCGTCAGTGACGCCGTGCGCGAGGGCCGCGCGCTGTACCAGGTGGACGGACCGCTGCTGGACGCCCTGAACCCGGATCTGGTGGTCACGCAGGGCGTGTGCGAGGTCTGCGCCGTCACGCCCGGCACCATCGAGGCAGCCACGCGGTACCTGCCGGGCTGCCTGCCCGCCGGGAACGTCCTGAGCCTGGAGGGCCGCGACCTGAGCGGCATCCTGGACGACCTGCGCGCCCTGGGCGAGGCTGCCGGAATGCCGGAACGCGCCGGGGCGCTGGCCGCGCAGGCACAGGCCCGCTGGGACGCCGTGCAGCCCGCCCCGCACACACCACGCGTCCTGACGCTGGAATGGACGGACCCGCCCTTCTACGGCGGTCACTGGGTGCCGGGGCAGGTCGAGCGGGCCGGGGGCGTGAACGTGCTGGGCGCCGCCGGGACCGACTCGGGCCGCTTCGACTGGGCGCAGGTCGGGGCGCTGCGGCCCGACGTGACGGTCGTCATGTGCTGCGGGTACGGTCTGGGCGACAACGTCGCGTTCGCCCGCGCCCTGGACCCGCAGCGGCCGCTGGGGCAGGTGTGGGCGGTGGATGCGAACGCCCTGTTCAGCCGCCCCTCGCTGGGCGTGGTGCGCGGCGCCGAGGTGCTGGCGGCCCTGCTGCGCGGCGAGGCCACTCCCGGCCAGAGCGAACGCATCACACGCTGAACTCCGGTCAGCACTGAGATCCGAAGGGTGCTACAGGGCAGTGGGGGAGAACGGCGCACGCACGGCACTCGTCCTCCCCCAACTTCAGCTTCTGGTAGGCGGCACTCAACCCAGCAGCAGCAGCGCCTTGTGGAACAGCCAGCCGAGCACGATGCACACGGGAATCGTGAACACCCACGCCTGCACGATCCGGCCCGCGACCTGCCACTTGACCTTCCTGAAGCCCTTGGTGGTGCCCACGCCCATGATGCTGGTGCTGATGGTGTGCGTGGTGCTGACCGGGATGCCCAGCGCGGTGGCGCCCGTGATGATCGCGGCGGCGCTCGCCTCGGCCACGAAGCCGTCCACGGGTTTGAGGTCCACGACCTTGAAACCCATGGTCTTGATGATCCGCCAGCCGCCGATGCTGGTGCCCAGGCCCATGGCGGTGGCGGCCGACAGGATGATCCACAGCGGCACCTGCTCGACCTGCGTGCCCAGGTAGGCGCTCAGGGCGAAGGTCATGATGCCCATGGCCTTCTGCGCGTCGTTGCCGCCGTGACTGAAGGCCATGAAGGCCGCCGAGCCGATCTGCAACCAGCGGAACGTGCCGGTCACGGTGCGGGGCCGCATGTGCCGCAGCACCAGCCAGGACAGCAGTGCCATCAGCAGGATCGGCACGATGAAGCCCAGGACGGGACTGGTGAACAGACCCGTGACGGTCTTCTGCACGCCCTTGGGAATGATGATGCCCCACCCGCCGGCCGCGACGCCCGCCCCGACCAGCGAGAAGATCAGCGCGTGGCTGGAGCTGCTGGGCAGGCCCTTCCACCACGTGAACAGGTTCCAGAGGATGGCGCTCAGCAGCGCCGCGCCGGTCAGTTGCAGGGTCGCGTACTCCTGCGGGACGATGGACGTGGCGATGGTCTTGGCGACGGCCGTGCCCGCCAGCGCGCCCACCACGTTCAGCACGGCGGCCATGGCGATGGCCTGCGCGGGCGTCAGGACCTTCGTGGCGACCGAGGTCGCGATGGCGTTCGCGGTGTCGTGAAAGCCGTTGATGAAGTCGAAGGCCAGCGCCAGGAAAATAATCAGAAGAAAGCCGATCAGCAGGGGATCCATAACAGTCCGGTCCCGGCGCTCAGGCGTTCTTCAGCAGGATGCTTTCGACGGTCTTCGCGACCCGCTGCGCCTGATCGCTGGCGTTCTCGATGAGCGCCACGATCTCGCCGCCACGCATGGCGCGGATCATGCCCGGCACGTCGTTCACGCCGTCGTACAGGGTGCGCTGCACCTCGTCGCTGATGGTGTCGCCCTGGTCTTCGAGCGCGCGGATCTCGCGGGCGATGCGGGCCAGTTCACCCAGCTGCGCCTTGTTCTCGATCAGCGGCATTCCCTGCGCCAGCAGCGCGCACTGCTGCTCGACGATGCGGGCCAGTTGCGCCATCTGCGGCAGGGGTTTCTCCACGCCGTACAGGCTGAGTTTGCGCGCGGCATCCTCCATGTCGTCCACGAGGTCGTCGAGTTCGTTGTTCAGGCTGATGATGTCCTCACGGTCGAACGGCACGATGAAGGACTCGGCGAGCAGGTTGGTGATCTCGCCGGTCAGGCGGTCGCCCTCGTGTTCCAGGTCGCGGACCTTCTGCACCTTGGCGTCCACGTCGGTGTAGTTTTCGAGCAGGTCCACGAGCGCGGTGGCGGTCGCGTGGGCGTTGCGGGCGGCTTCAGCGAACTTCTGGCTGAACTTGGGGTTGGTGGGCATGAATTTTGACAGAACCATGACAATCCTCCTGATTGTCCGCCGGACTGTCATGGAAATGTCAGCTCCGGTGGGCAAGGTCAGGCGGGAGGGCCAGTCTGGGCGCCTCCCGCCGGTCGAAGAATCAGTGTAGCGGGTTCAGGGCAGCCTGAGGGGTTCCGTGAACGTCGCGCGGCACTGCTGCGTGCAGTCGGTGCTGTTCGCGCCGGCCGGGGTGCTGCCCGCGTCCGGGATGATGTCGCCCGCCCCGTAGCCGTCCCCGCCGAAGATGCCGCCCATCAGCTTGGTCCCGGTGGCGGGCTTGCCGCTCAGGCCCAGCGCCGTCCAGGGAATCGCGAGTTCCACGGTCTGGTCGGGGGCCGCGCCGCTGCTGGCCTGGAGGTAGTCGGCGGCGTTCACCTCGGGCGTGGCCGTGTCGCTCTGCACGAGGCGCAGCTGGGCCTTCTCGGTGCCGTAGCGGGCGATGAAGGCGTTCACGCCGTCCACTTGGCCGCTGAAGGTCGCGGCGCGCTTCCAGGCGTCGAACTGATCGGCCTGTTTCGCGCCGCCGGGCGCAGTGTCGAGGTACAGGATGGCGCTGTTGCCGTCCACGCGGTACGTGTACGCGAGGTACAGGAAGTCCGCGTCACTGTCGGCCCGCAGGGTCAGCCAGTTGTTGTTCGCGCCGAAGGTGCCCTCGGCGGGGCTCTGCACGCTGACGGCGGGGGCCGTCCAGTCGTTCAGGTTCCCGTCGATGGTGTACTTCGTGCGGATGTCGCGTGCCAGGTCGATGTTCGCGTCCTGCGCGGGCGCCGTGACGTTCAGGGTGCCGTCCAGGTAGCCACCGGCGCTGGCTTTCAGGGTCTGCGCCCCGGCGGGGACGCGCAGGGTGTACGTGCCGTCCGGGAAGGTGATCGCGTAGTTCAGGGCCGGGTTGGCGCCCGTCGCCTCCACGAGTGCCCCGCCCAGGTTCTGCCCGCCGCCCGTGACGCGCCCGGTCACCGTGGCGGCCGGGACGGGCTGCTCGGTGAAGTCGTACGTGCCGCTGTAGGCGTTCCCGTTCGTGCCGACCACGTAGGCGCGGTCACCCTGGCCCGGGGCCTCGTAGCCGCCGTTCTTCGCGCCCGCACTGTCGTTCCCGAACTTGAACTTCACCTCGCGGAACAGCGGGAGGTCGATGCTGGTCTTCCACACGCCCGGCGTGTCCTGCGTCATGGAGTACTCGACCTGACTGCCGGTGTCGAAGCGGCGCAGTTCGACGGGGCCGTTGCCCTGCGTGCGGGCGTCCACGGTGAACGTCACCTTGGCGGTGTTCTTGCTGCTCGGCGTGCCGCTGGCCGTCACGCCCTTGCTCTCGGCCCCGGCGCTGTCCACGGTCACCACTCGGAAGGTGGTGGTCACGTCGTTCGTCAGGCCGCGCACCAGGAAGCTGCCCTGCGTGGCCGGGATGGGCGCGAAGTTCACGAGGCGCTCGGTGCCGCCCGCCCCCTTCACGTACACGCGGTACCCGGCGACCTTCGCGTCGGTGCTCGGCGTCCAGGTCAGCTGCGCGGCGCTGTCCCCGGCCAGCACGGTCAGGCCCGCGACCTCCGGCAGGGCCGCGTTCACGGTGCCTGCCGCGCCGGACCCGCCGGGCGCGGTGACGGCCAGGACGCTGCGGGCGGGCACGCGGCCCACCAGTTTGCCGCCGCTGACGCTCAGGGTGTTGGCGCGGCCCGTCACCTCGGTCAGGGCGGTGCCCGCGAAGGTGCCCAGCAGCGGAATCCCGCCGCCACTCAGGCTGCCCAGATCCAGTTCCGTGTCGCCGTTGTTCACGACGAACACCACCGGTTGCCCGGCCACGCCATTCACGCCGCTGATCACGCGGCGGTACGCCAGGACGGGCACGCCGCCGTTCGGGCGCCAGAGTTCCTGCTGCGCGCCGCGCGTCAGGGCGCGGTACTTCGTGCGGGCGGCGGCCAGGGCACCCAGGCGCTCGTCGAGCGTGCTGCCGCCCAGGCGGGTGAAGTCCATGTCCTCGCGGTTGCCCTGTCCCAGCGGGTAGTCGTAGGGGTCGCCCTTGCCGGGCTGGGCGTATTCGGTGCCCTGCCAGACGCTGGGCGTCCCGCGCGAGAAGTACATGGTGGACAGTGCCATGTCCAGCCGCTCGGCGGCCTGCGCGGCGCTGCCGCCCCGTTCGGTCACCTCGGTCACGAAGCGGCGCACGTCGTGGTTGTCCACGAAGGTCGTCAGGCGGGTCGGGTCGCGGTACACGCCGTCCTGCGCGAACACGTCCGCCATGCGGTCCAGGTTCCCGCCCGCGCTGCTCATCTGGTCCTTGAACGAGAAGTACAGCGCGAAGTCGAACACGCTGGGCGCGCCCAGGTCGTTCATGAAGCGCGCGAGGTACGCGGGGTTCCCGTCGAACACCTCGCCGACCGACCAGATCTTCGCCGGGTCGCCCGCGCCGCCCGCCCTGAAGAACTGCGTCCAGTACGCGTCCGGGACGTGCTTCATGGTGTCGATGCGCAGCCCGTCGATGCCGGTCGCGCCGCGCCAGTACGTCACGAAGTCGTTCAGGTACGCCGTGACCGCCGGGAGTTCCTGCTTGAAATCCGGCAGGCCCGCCAGGTCGCAGTCGGTGGTCTTGTTGCTCGACGCGTCGCAGTCGGCCTTCGTGTGGAACCAGTCGGGGTTCGTCTTCGTGAGGGTCGCGCCGTACCCGGCGTGGTTCACCACGATGTCCTGAATGACATTGATGCCGTTCCGGTGCGCCGTGTCGATCAGCGCCCTGTACTCGTCCAGGGTCCCGAAGTGCGGATCGACCTTCTTGAAGTCCTCGGCCCAGTAGCCGTGGTACCCCGCAAAGGGTTTGCCCTGGCTGGGGCCGCTGCCCGTGTTGATGGCGGGCACCTGCAGCACGACCGGGCTGACCCAGATGGCGGTGAAGCCCATCCGTTTGAAGTACCCGTCGTCGATCTTGGCTTTCAGGCCCGTGAAGTCCCCGCCGTGCCACGCCAGCGGGTTGGTGCGGTCGGCGCGGTCCCCGGCGTCGCGGTTCGGGCCGTTGTCGTTGGCCGCGTTGCCGTTGGCGAACCGGTCGGTCATGGCGAAGTAGATGACCTCGTCCTGCCACATGCGAGGAGTTGCGGTGGGAGCCTTGAACAGGCTACAGGCCGACAGGGACAGCGTGAGGGCCGCCAGGGCGCCCGCGCGCCCGACCATATGGAAGCGTTTCATGTAGGCTTTCATTGAAAGCGGAAGCGCTTCCGGAAGTCAACCTTCACCGAATGCTCACGCGGAAAGCCCGGCAACAGTCACGCCCGCCCGCCGCCCGTAGCGTGAACCCATGAAAGCCACCTGGAACGGCGCGACCATCGCCCAGTCCGACGACACCGTCGTCGTCGAGGGTAACCACTACTTCCCCGCGGGCAGCGTGAACCCCGGGTACCTGCGCCCCAGCGCCACCCACACCACCTGCCCCTGGAAGGGCGAGGCCAGCTACCACACCCTGCACGTGAACGGCCAGGAGAACCCCGACGCCGCGTGGTATTACCCCGAACCCAAGGACGCCGCCCGGCAGATCACCGGGCGGGTCGCGTTCTGGAAGGGCGTGCAGATTACCCAGGACTGAAGGGCACCCAGGACTGAACGGGGCGGGGTCAGGCAGGCAGCGCCTGCTGCGCGCCGCCCAGATCCTGCGGTTCCTCGTAACTCGCTTCCTGCCACACGCCCAGCGCCACGCGGTTCTGCGAACGCGACTGCACCGACACCAGCGCGTCCTGTGCTTCCTGCCACAGCGCCTCCGGGTCCGGGTGCTCCGCGTGGAACGCGACACCCACACTGACGGTCAGGTTCACGCCCTCCAGCGGACGGGACGCGATCCGCACCCGCAGCCGCTCGCAGGCCGCGCGGGCGGCGCGGGCATCAGGTGTGCGCATGACCATCACCAGCTGATCCGGCCCCAGGCGACCCAGCACGTCCTGATCCCGCACGACGCCCAGCGTCACGCGCGACAGGTGCGCCACCAGCCGCTCGGTGAACCCCAGCCCGTACTGCTCCTGCAACGCGCCCAGGCCGTCCACGCCGATCACGGCCACGCTGAGCCCCTCGGGCCGCCGCTGGAATTCGCGGGCCAGCACGTCCTCGATTCCGTGACGGTTGGGCAGCCCGGTCAGTGGATCGTGCTCGCCGGGCAGACCGCCGCCCAGCAGGTCGCGGCGCATGTTGCCCAGCGTGCGCAGCACCGCGCTGTGCTGCCCGGCCAGCAGGATCACGGACGCCAGCAGCGTCTGCAGGACCATCCCCACGATCGGCGAAGTCCAGCCGCCGTGCCCGGCCACGTACGTCAGCAGCAGCGCCGTCACGCCGCCCAGGCCCAGCACGTTCAGCGGAACGCTGTCCTGGCGGCCCAGCAGCCACAGGTGCGAGGCGACCATCACCGTGATCCACGGCCCCATGCCACTCAGGGTGGCGAGCTGCAACTCGGTCGGCACGCGGAACAGCACGAACCACAGGCTGCCCAGCAGGTACGTCCAGGCGCCCAGCAGCGTGGTCAGGTGCAGGGTCCGCAGCGGCACCGTGACGTTGTAGGTGCTGGCGGCCGCGCCGGCCATCAGCAGGGCCAGCAGCGGCAGCGCGGCCCGCTCGAAACTGCTCATGGGCAGGTACAGCATCTTCAGCAGCAGCGCCAGCAGCACGACGCCCAGCAGGCGGCGGTTCAGGGTGCGGCGATCCAGACTGTCGCGGACCACTCCACCGTCCGCCTGACTGGAGGTCAGGTGGTCCCTGCGGGAAAGGGGAGGGCGTCTCATCTTGCCTCACAGTGAAGCAGGTGAACTCTCACGCTGACCTGACAGTCAGTTCCTCCCCCCCCAGAGCCCCCCCGGCGGTACCCCCATCCCCAGAGACGGAGTCCCTATCAGGTCGGCGCGATCATGTCGGCTCTATCAGGTGGGCGCTATCAGGTCGGCGCCGCGACCCGCACGCCCGCCTCCAGCAGCGCCCGGCGGAGGTCACCGGCCAGGGCCGCCGCCTCGGGACCGTCGCCGTGCAGGCACAGCGTCCCGGCCGGAACGGCGATGTCCTGTCCGGTCACGGCGCGCGTGCGGCCCTCCCGCGCGATCCTCACGCCCTGCGCCGCCGCGTCGGCCGCGCCGAGCAGGTCGCCCGCCTGACCGCGCGGCCACAGCGTTCCGTCCGGGGCGTACCCACGGTCCGCGAAGCCCTCGCCCAGCGCCCGCAGGCCCAGCGCGGCCGCCTCGCGCAGCATCACGCTGTCCCGGCCCGCCAGCCCGAAGTACACCCCGATGCCGCTGTCGGCCGCCGCCCGCGCCACCGCCCGCGCCAGCGCCGGGTCACGCGCGGCCATGTTGTACAGCATGCCGTGCGGCTTGACGTGACTCAGCCGAACGCCCTCGCGGGCCGCCACGGCCTTCAGCGCCTCGATCTGCTCGCGCACGAAGGCCGTGACCTCGGCTGGTGGGAAGTGCAGTTCGCGCCGCCCGAAGCCCTCGCGGTCCGGGAAGCCCGGATGGGCGCCCGCCGCCACCCCGAACCGCGCCGCGAGCCGCAGCGAATCCCGCATCGTTTCCGTGTCCCCGGCGTGCCCGCCGCACGCGATGTTCGCGCTCGTCACGGACGCCATGACCGATTCCTCGTGCGCGCTGCCCTCACCCAGGTCCGCGTTCAGATCAATCTGCATGGGCGCAGCATAGTGGAGCGCTCCCGGCTCCCGCGTACCAGTGCCGCAGCGCCCATTCGGCCTGCCGCAGCCCCCGCTCGTGCGCCCACAGCGCCGCGCGGGCCTGCGCGGCCGTGACGGGCTGCAGGGTCACGCGGTCACCGGGCCGTAACTGCCCCAGCCGGGGCAGGTCCGCGCTGATCACGACCAGCGGCGTGGGGTACCCGCCGTGCGTTCCGGCGTCCGGCAGCAGCACGATGGGCTGCCCGTACGGCGGCACCTGCACCATGCCCGGCACGTTCGGCACACTGGCGCGCGCCGGATCGTGCGGCGCGGCGACCACCCCGCCCAGCCGCGCGCCCATGCGGTCCGCCTGCGCGCTCACCGTGAACGTCTGCCCGGTCAGGGCGGCCAGCAGGTCCGGCGTGCCGTCCGGCGTGACCTGCACCCGCAGCGTGTGGTCCGGCCCGACCGGCGTGCGCAGCTCCGGCGACACGAACGCCCGCGCGGGCCGGACGGGCGGCAGGGAAGACCACGCCAGCCGGTCCCCGGCCCGCAGTGCCCGCCCCTGCATGCCCCCGAACGCACTGCGCAGGTCCGTGCCGCGACTGCCGAACACCTCCGGGACGTCCAGCCCGCCCCGCACCGCCAGGAACGCCCGCGCGCCCGCCGGGGTACCCCCGATGCTCAGGCGGTCCCCGGCCCGCACCGGCACGGCCCGCCAGGGCGCGAAGGGCCGCCCCGCGCCGTCCGCGCCGACCAGCGCACCCCCGAACGGCGCGCCGCACAGGCTGACCAGCGCCGCCGCGTGAAACAGCAGCGTGGGACCGGCCAGCGTGACCTCCAAGCCCGCCGCGCGACTCTCCGGCGCGTTCCCGACCAGGGCGTTCGCCAGCCGGCGGGCCGCCCCGTCCGCCGCGCCGCCCGCCGGGACGCCCAGCGCCCGCACGCGCCGCCCGGCGTCCTGCACGGTGGACTGCATGCCCGGCCGGATCACCTCGATCACCCTTCACCTCCGGCTGTAACCGCCCGGAACTGCACGCGGTCCCCGGCCCGCCACGGCACCGGCTCGGGCCGCGACAGGTCGAACAGACTCAGGTCCGTGTGACCCACGATGCGCCAGCCGCCCGGCGTGCCGCTGGGGTACACGCCGGCCCACGGCCCGCCCAGCGCCACGCTGCCCGCCGGAACCTGCGCTCGCGGGGCGTCCAGGCGCGGCATCCGCAGGAACGGCGGCAGGCCCGTCAGGAACGCGAAGCCCGGCGTGAACCCCAGGAACGCCACCTCCAGCGTCTGCGCGCACAGCGCCGACACGAACGCCCCCACGGTCAGCCCGGCGTGCGCCGCGCACCACTCCAGGTCCGGGCCGCCCGCCCCGCCGAACACGACCGGCACCACCAGCGTCCGCGCGGCTCCTGCCGGTTCGTGTGCCGGGCGCTCCGGCAGTCCTGCCAGCCGCCCGCGCAATGCCGCCTCCAGCTGCGCGGCGTCCAGCTGCAACGGATCGAACAGCACGGTCAGCTGCGCCAGCGCCGGAACGACCTCCAGCACGCCCGGCAGCGGCGTGTCCCGCAGGTCCGCCAGCAGCGCCCGCGCGCGCGGCGTGCCCACACTCAGGGCCGCGTCCCCCAGACACGTGAAGACCAGACTGTCGAAGTCTGCCCCGGACATCTCGCCACTCACGCCCCCCATGCTACGGGTTCCGTCCGGCCCCGCACAGCGCAATCCTGCTGCGATCTCACGCGCCGACCGCTACGCTGAGCGGCACATGACCTCCCACCCAACCGCCCCGGACCGGGTCGTGCGCGCCGTGGCCGTGCAACCCAAATGGCACGCCCACGACTTCACCGACGCCGACGCCTTCCGCCGCTGGATGCGCGCCCAGCTGGAAGCCGCCCGCCCGCACCTGAGCGCCGACCACCCCACCCTGGTCGTCCTGACCGAACTGAACGGCCTGCCGCTGGTCCTGCGCGGCGGCCACTGGGCACTGCGGCTACGCACCTTTGAGCGCGTGGCGCTGGCCCTGTTCCTGGCACGGCTGCCGCGCACGCTGCCCATCCTGCTGCGCGAACGCGTGTCACCCATCCGCGCCCTGCAACTCGCCGGAATCGACGAGAACACCGCCCTGTACCTGCACACCTGCCGCGACCTGGCCCGCGAGTACGGCGTGTACCTCTGCTGCGGCAGCGCCCCCACACCCCGCTACCGCGTGCGCGGCCGCCAGCTGACCCGCGCGCCCGGCATCCTGACCAACCAGACCGTCCTTCTCGACCCGCAGGGCGACCTGATCGGCGTGACCGACAAGGTCCACCTCACCCCCGACGAGCAGGCGGGCGGCGTGGACCTCACCCCCGGCGACCTGAATGAACTGCGCGTGTTCCCCACCCCCGCCGGGAACCTGGGCGTCGCCATCAGCCTCGACGCCTTCCGCCCCGACGTGATCGGCACGCTGGAAGCGCAGGGCTGCACCGTCCTGCTGCAACCCGACGCGAACGGCTCCCCCTGGACCGCCAAGGAAGGCCTGCCGCCCGACCCTGCCCACATCCGCGACCAGACCGTCGCGTGGCTGGAAAGCAGCTGGCAGGTCACCAGCACCAGCGCCCAGATCCGCTACGCCGTGAACCCCATGGTCGTCGGCAACCTCCTCGACCTCACCTTCGACGGCCAGAGCGCCATCACCGGCCCGCCCGAACAGGCCCCCCAGCCCCGCAGTTACGTCCTGACCGACCCGCGCCCCGGCTTCCTGGCCCTGACCCCCTGGGTCGAGGACGGCACCCCCGACCACCTGCGGCAGGCCGGACTGAACCGCGCCGCGCACAGCGGCCACCCCCTGGAAAACCAGTACCGCACCGACACCCTGCACGCCGACCTGACCCTGCCCGCCACCCCCCTCACGCCCCCCGAACCCACCCCGCACGAAACCGCGCTGCGCGCCCTGCTGCGCGGCGAGGCCCACGCCCCCCGCCCCAGGCTGTGGCCCTGGGCGCTGGCCGCCCTGACCCTGCTGACCCTGCCGCTGCTACGCCGCCGCCCCTGACCCGCATTTGACAGGACGCGCCCCCCCTCATATACTTCCTCTCGCGCCTGAGTTAAGCGACGGCGCGCCCCGCCATGCAGGGGGGGTTGGCCGAGTGGTTGAAGGCAACGGTCTTGAAAACCGTAGTAGGGCAACCTACCGGGGGTTCGAATCCCTCACCCCTCGCCAAAACATGACAACCGGACTGGAGAGGTGGGTGAGTGGTTGAAACCGCACCCCTGCTAAGGGTGTATACCGCAAGGTATCGAGGGTTCGAATCCCTCCCTCTTCGCCACCATTCAACGCCAGCACGTTGAATACACAAACAGGACGTGCCCGTAGCTCAGCTGGATAGAGCGTCTGACTACGGATCAGAAGGCCAGGGGTTCGAATCCCTTCGGGCACACCACAGAAACTCCCTCCCAGAGGGGGTTTTTCATTTTGGTCACGCGCACGGTCAGGGGCACGTGCCTTGTTCGTGCCTTGTGGATGATTGGCCGTTGCTGCCGCTGTCTGCCTGCGGCCCCCAGGTGGACAGCGGCAGCGAGGTCACCTGAGCTAACCTGCCTGCAGACCCATGCCGAAGATCCTGGACAACATCAATGACAAGCTGCTGGACGACCTGCGTATCTCTATGGGTTCGGCGCTGCGCGCGGACTTCTGCGTGGGGTACTTCAACCTGCGCGGCTGGAAGCTCATTGATGACCTGACCGACCAGTGGTCCGGGGAGGGAGACGCCCGCACGCGTCTGCTGGTGGGGATGCAGGATCTGCCGGAAGGAGAGTTGCGCTCCTCGCTGAGTCTGCTGGAGAGGCACGACGGACTGGACAACAAGGAGGCCAAGCGGCTCAGGCGGCGCGTGGCGGAATCGTTCCGGCAGCAGCTGATGCTGGGAGCCCCGTCGAACAGTGACGAGGTGGGCCTGCGCCGCCTGAGCCGTCAGCTGAAAGAAGGGAAGGTGCAGGTCAAGCTGTTCCTGGGCTTCCTGCTGCACGCCAAGTTGTACCTGCTGCACCGGGCGGATCACGCCGCGCCGCGCGTGGCGTATGTGGGCAGCAGCAACCTGACCTTCGCGGGCCTGAAACGGCAGGGTGAGCTGAACGTGGACGTGGTTGACCCCGACGCCACGCAGAAGCTCGCGCGGTGGTTCGAGGACCGCTGGACGGACCGCTGGGCCATCGACATCACCCTGGAACTCGCGCAGATCATTGATGAGAGCTGGGCAGGCGAGCAGGGCCACCAGCCGCACGACATCTACCTGAAGATGGCGTACCACCTCTCACGCGAGGCCCGCGCCGGGGTGGGTGAATTCCGGATTCCGCAGGACCTGCAGAAGATCCTGTTCCCGTACCAGACGGCTGCCGTGCAGATCGCAGCGCACCACCTGAACAAGCGGGGCGGCGTGATGCTTGGGGACGTGGTCGGCCTGGGCAAGACGCTGATGGCCACGGCCCTGGTACGGGTCATGCAGGAGGCCGCGCCGATCCGGACGCTGATCATCTGCCCGGTGAACCTGGTGCCCATGTGGGAGGACTACGTTCACAGGCACGCCCTGCTGGCGAAGGTCATGCCGATCAGCCGCGTCACGAAGGGCCTGCCGGACGAGAAGCACTACCAGCTGGTCCTGATTGACGAGAGCCACAACCTGCGCAACCGCGAAGGGAAACGCTACCGCGCCATTCAGGAGTACGTGGCCTTTCACGAGAGCAAGGTCATCCTGCTGTCGGCCACGCCGTACAACAAGAGTTACGAGGACCTGGGCGCGCAACTGCGGCTGTTCGTGCCCGAGGACGCCGACCTGGGGATCCGTCCCGAGGAACTGATCCGCGAGACCGGGGAAGCGGACTTCCGCGCGAAGTACCAGGCGCCCGTGCGCAGCATCGCCGCGTTCGAAAAGAGCACCCACGCGGACGACTGGCGCGACCTGATGCGCCTGTACCTCGTGCGCCGCACCCGTTCGTTCGTGCAGGCCAACTACGCCGAAGAGGACCCGACCGACGGCCGCCGCTACCTGACGTTCAGCGACGGGCAGCGCGCGTACTTCCCGGTGCGCCGCCCCCGCACCGTCACGTTCGCCGTGGATGAAAGCGACCCTGCCGACGTGTACGCCCGCCTGTACGCCCCGGACGTCGTGGACACCGTGGGGCAGCTGGCCCTGCCCCGCTACGGACTGGGGAACTTCATTGCCGACAAGGCCCGCCGCGAGGCGAAAGGGGCCGAGAAGGAAGTGCTGGACAACCTGGGCCGCGCCGGGAAACGTCTGATCGGGTTCTCGCGCACCAACCTGTTCAAACGCCTGGAAAGCGGCGGGGCGACCTTCGTGCAGTCCCTGGAACGCCACGTCCTGCGGAACTACATCTTCCTGCACGCCCTGGAGAACGGGAAACCCCTGCCGATCGGCCCGCAGAATGCCGAATTGCTGGACGAACGGGATGACGACGAGGGCACCCTGTTCAGCACCGACGGCGAGGCCACCACGCCCGCCGAACCCACCGCCGACACCGCCGAGTCCCTGAACACCCTGGACCTGACTGAGGCCGCCTACCGCGCCCGCGCCGCACAGGTGTACGCCGTGTACGAAACGGCCTTCAAGAAGCGCTTCCGCTGGATCCGCGCGGAACTGTTCACGGGTAAGCTCGCCACGGCCCTGCGGCAGGACGCGCGCGCGCTGCTGGACATCCTGACTGCCGCCGGGGAGTGGAAGCCGGAACACGACCCGAAACTGAACGCTCTGCACACCCTGCTGACGCAGACACACCCGAACGAGAAAGTCCTGGTGTTCACGCAGTTCGCGGACACCGTGGAGTACCTCGTGCGGGAACTGCGGAAACGAGGCGTCACGCACATCGAGGGCGCTATCGGGTCCAGCAAGGACCCCACGGAACTGGCGTGGCGGTTCTCGCCCGGCAGCAACAACAAGACCTACGCGCCCGATCAGGAACTCCGGGTGCTGATCGCCACGGACGTCCTGAGCGAAGGGCAGAACCTTCAGGACGCGCACGTCATCGTGAACTTCGACCTGCCCTGGGCGATCATCCGCCTGATTCAGCGGGCAGGCCGCGTGGACCGCATCGGGCAGCAGGCCCGCGAGATCGACGTGTACTCCTTCCTGCCCGCCGACGGCGTGGAACGCCTGATCAACCTGCGTGCCCGCGTCCGCCAGCGCCTCGCGGAGAACGCCGAGGTGGTCGGCACCGACGAACGCTTCTTCGAGGACGACGAAACCCAGAAACTCGTGGACCTGTACAACGAGAAGTCCGGTCTGCTGGACGGCGAAACCGACAACGAGGTCGACCTGGCCAGTTACGCCTACCAGATCTGGCAGAACGCCCTGAAAGAAGACCCCAAGCGCAACGCCTACATTCCCGCCCTGCCCGACGTGGTGTACAGCACCAAGGCCCACCACGTCACCGCGAACGGCCCCGGAGGCGTGCTGGTCTACACCCGCACCCCCAGCGGCTACGACGCCCTCGCCTGGATGGACGAGGAGGGGCAGAGCGTCACGCAGAGCCAGCTGAAAGTCCTCCAGGCCGCCGAGTGCCTCCCGGACACCCCCGCCCAGCCGCGCCTGGACCACCACCACGACCTCGTCCGGCAGGGCGTGGCGCACATCGCCGCGCAGGAAGCCGGACTGAGCGGCGGGCAACTGGGCCGCCCCAACGGCGCCCGCGCCCGCACGTACGAACGCCTGAAGCACTACTGGGAAAGCCTGGAAGGCAACCTGTACGCCAACCCTGACTTGGCCCTGGCCATCGACGACATCTACCAGCACCCACTGCGCGCCGCTGCCGCCGACACCCTGTCCCGGCAACTGCGTAGCGGCATCGACAGCGCAACTCTGGCAGCGCTGGTGCTGAGTTTGCGCGATGATGACCGCCTCATCCTGCGCAGCGACGACGACGAAACGGCCCGCGAACCGCAGATCATCTGCTCACTCGGCCTGCGCCCCGCCTGAACCGACCCCACACGACCCACCACCCGCCCCGGCCCCACCCCGTTCCTTCCACCCGCCCCGGAGGCCCCATGAGCACCAGAACCCTCAGCAGCACCGAACTGAAAGACATCCGCGCCGCGCTGCGCGACTTCAACTTCACCCGCGTCATGAACCTGCTCGGCTGGAACCACGCCACCGGACAGAGCACCCTGAGTGCAGGCGACGACCAGTTCACCCTGAAACCCATCGCGCAACTGGGCGGCGTGCAGGTCATCGAAGTCACCAGCCAGGGCAACCCCACCACCCTGCCGCTGGAACAGACGCGCCGCAAACTCAGCGACGAACTGACCAGCACCGCCCGCGAACACGTCCTGATCTTCGTGGACGCCGCCCGCACCCAGAGCCACTGGTACTGGGTCAAACGGGAACTCGACGGCACCAAACGCAAGGCGCAACCCCGCACCCACACCTACATCAAGGGCCAGCCGGACGACCTGTTCATCGGGAAACTCTCGGGCCTGTTCGTGGACATCGCCGAACTGGACGACAACGGCGAACTGCCCGTCCTGGAAGCCGCCCGCCGCCTCAGCACCGCGCTGGACAGCGAAGCGGTCGTCAAACGTTTCTACAACGAATTCAAGGACGTCCGCGAAACCCTCGCCGAGCAGATCAGAGGCATCAGCGACCCCAAGGACCGCGCGTGGTACGCCAGCGTCCTCCTGAACCGCCTGATGTTCGTGTACTTCCTGCAAGGCAAAGGCTTCCTGGGCCGCCCCAAACCCACCAGCGACGGCGACCGCCGCTACCTGCAACACAAACTGGACGCCAGCCGCACAGAAGGCCCAGACCTGTACTACAGCACCTTCCTGCACCACCTGTTCTTCGACGCCTTCGCCAAACCCGAAGACCAACGCAGCGCCGACACCGTACGCCGCACCGGGCAGATCCCCTACCTGAACGGCGGCCTGTTCCTCAAACACGGCATCGAACTCAAGTACCCCGGCATCACCATCCCCGACGCCGCCTTCGACGGCATCCTCGACCTGTTCGGGAAGTACACCTGGAACCTCAGCGAAGACGACAAGCACGCGAACGGCCTGGACCCCGACGTGCTGGGCCACATCTTCGAGAAGTACATCAACCAGAAAGGCTTCGGTGCGTACTACACCCGCCCCGAAATCACCGAGTACCTCTGCGAACAGACCGTCCGCAAACTCGTCCTGGACAAGATCAAAGCCTACCGCCCCAGCGACACACACCTGCATCACAACCTCAGCGACGCCCTGACCAGCGCCGACCGCGACCTCGTCCGGCACCTGCTGACCGCAGACGAAGGCCTGAAACAGATCAGCCTCCTCGACCCCGCCTGCGGCTCCGGCGCGTTCCTGGTCGCCGCCCTGAAAACCATGCTGGACATCTACACCGTCCTCATGGGCCGAATCCACGCCCTGCACGACCCCACCCTGCTGACCTGGGAAGCCAAGTTGCGCGGCAGCCACGCCAGCTACCACTACAACCTGAAAAAGCAGATCATCACCGACAACCTGTACGGCGTGGACCTGATGCCCGAAGCGGCCGAAATCGCCAAACTGCGCCTGTTCCTGTCCCTGGTCAGCAGCGCCAACACCCTGGACGACCTGGAACCCCTGCCGAACATCGACTTCAACATCCTGACCGGCAACAGCCTGATCGGCCTGCTCGAAGTCAACGAAAACGCCTACAACGCCCAGCGCAGTAGTGGCAAGGCCGCCGCCATGACCCCCCTGCTGGGCATCGGCTCAGTCACGTACGGCGACATCGTCAAGGAACGCCAGCGCCTGCTGAAGATCTACCGACACCGTGACGTGCAGGCCACCCAGGACCTGACCGCCCTGCGCGAAGACATCCAACGGCAGAAAGACACCGCCTACGAAACCCTGAACGCCCTGCTGCACAAGCAATTCCACGACCTGGGCATCAAGTACGAGGAAGTCACCTGGGACGCCGCCAAGGGCAAGGAAGGCAAGACCAAGAAGCGCGCCCTGACCCTGGACGACATCACGGCCCTGAAACCCTTCCACTGGGCGTTCGAGTTCGCGGAAGTCATGGCACGCGGCGGATTCGACGCTGTGATCGCCAACCCACCCTGGGACGTATGGCAGACGGACGAGAAAGAATTCTTTCAGCGCCACGCGACGGGAATTCAGAAGAACAAAATCCGTATTGAAGATTGGAAGAAAAAGCAGGCTGAGCTTATGGCCATTCCGGAAATACGGGACGCCTGGCTAGAATTTGCGAGCCGTTACCCCCACACTTCCGCATACTTTAAAAAATCCCCTCAATTCAGCCATAATATCTCATTTGTAAATGGTCGGAACGTAGGATCAAAAATAAATCTCTATACCTACTTCTTGGAGCAGAGTTACCGCCTGCTGCGCGACGGGGGAGAGTGCGGGATCGTGATTCCCAGCGGCGTGTACACCGACCTGGGAGCCAAGGGCCTGCGCGAGATGCTGTTCGAGAAGACGGAAGTGACCGGGCTGTTCGCCTTCGAGAATCGCCGAATGATCTTCGAGAACGTGGATAGCCGTTTCAAGTTCGTGGTGCTCAGCTTCCGCAAGGGCCACAGCACCCAGGACTTCCCCGCGGCGTTCATGCGCCACGACGTCAAAGACCTCAAGAACTTCCCCGGCGGGGTCGGCATGACCCTCAGCGTGGACAACGTGCGCCGCCTGTCACCGGACAGTTTGAGCGTCATGGAGTTCAAGAGTGAACTGGACGCCCACATTGCCGAGAAGATGCTGCGCTTCCCCCTGCTGGGCGAGCAGCTGGACGGCGTGTGGAACCTGAAATTGAGCAGCGAGTTCAACATGACAACTGATAGTCACCTGTTCCACACCCAGCCAGCGCCAGGGCGACTCCCGCTCTACGAAGGGAAAATGATTCATCAATTCAGGCACGACTTTGCAGGGCCGCGCTACTGGGTAGATGAAAAGGAGGGGCGAAAAGGCGTTCTGGGAAGAGATATTGATGCAGGACAAACACTGGACTTCCAGGGCTATCGTCTGGGCTTCCGAGACATTGCACGTAACACGGACTCTCGTACGCTCATCTCCACCGTGATTCCTCCAGCTTTCCACGGCAACAAGCTACCCACCACAGAAGGTTTGGACGGCGCGCAGAATTTGTCTCTTGCAGCTATCTTCAATAGCTTCACTATGGATTGGGTTATCCGGCAGAAGGTCACCACAACTATCAATTTCTTCTATATCTACCAACTCCCAGTTCCTCGCCTCACTTCTGCTGATCCTTCTTTCCAGCCTATCGTGACGGCGGCGGCGAAGTTGATCTGCACCACGCCGGAATTCGACGATCTGGCGAAAGCGGCTGGCCTGCAAGGTCACACGGACGGCGTGACCGACGACGCGGGCCGCGCCGCCCTGCGCGCCGAACTGGACGCCCGCGTGGCGCACCTGTACGGCCTGAGCGAGAGCGAATTCACGCACATCCTGGGCACGTTCCCACTGGTGGATCAAACGGTGAAAGACGCGGCACTGGCGGAATTCCGGCGCTTGGCCCCTGCGGGGGTGCTGGCGTGACGGTCGGGGTACTTATGAACAGCATCAAGAACGAGCGGGGGAACGCATGACGACGACATTCAGCCCGGACAAGATTGCCCTGTCCGACATGCTGCGCTCGGTGGCGGACGGCAAACTGCAACTCCCGGACTTCCAGCGTGGCTGGGTGTGGAACGACGATCACATCCGCAGTCTGCTGGCCAGTATTTCCATGTCGTTCCCGGTGGGGGCGGTCATGACGCTGGCGACCGGGAATCCGGACGTGAAGTTCAAGACGCGGCCCCTGGAGGGCGCAGAACCTCCGGTGAATGCAAGGCCGGATTTCCTGCTGCTGGACGGGCAGCAGCGCATGACCAGTCTGTTTCAGGCGATTGCCAGTGGCAAAGTTGTAGATACGCGGGACGCGCGGGACAAGGATATTCAGCGGTGGTACTACGTGGATATTCGGAAGGCCGTTGATCCGAACGTGGACCGGGAGGAGGCGTTCGTGAGTCTGCCGAGGGACCGCCTGACGCGGAATTTCCGGGGTGAGGTCGTGGTGGATTACAGCACGCCGGAACTGGAGCGGGCGGGTGGGCTGTTCCCGGTGGGCCTGATGTTTGGTGAATACGAGGACTGGGCGGAGGAGTACCGTGACCTGTCGCCGGAGCATAAGGAGCGTTGGAAGGCTTTCCGGAAGGCGGTGCTGGAACCGTTCCAGAAGTATCAGGTGCCTGTGATTGCCATGGGGAATGGAACGCCGAAGGAAGCGGTGTGTCTGGTGTTCGAGAAGGTGAACACGGGCGGCGTGAGCCTGACGGTGTTCGAGCTGCTGACGGCGACGTTCGCGGCGGAGAACTTCCACCTGCGGGAGGCGTGGCTGGGCGATCCGAAGTCCGGTGTGACCGGGATTCAGGGGCGCCTGCACAAGCATCCGGTGCTGGGGAACGTGGAGAACACGGACTTCCTGCAGGCGGTGACGCTGCTGGCCACGCGGGCGCGGCGGCTGGAGCAGTTGCAGGCCGGGAAGCTGGATTCGGAGGCGGCGGCCGTGTCCTGCAAGCGCAAGGACGTGCTGAAGCTGACCTTGCAGGAGTATCAGGCGCACGCGCAGGCGGTCGAGCAGGGGTTCATCCGCGCGGCGCAGTTCCTGCGGACGCAGAAGATGTTCACGGCCCGCGACCTGCCGTACCGGACACAACTAGTGCCCATGGCGGCGGCGCTGGCCGTGCTGGGCGACAAGGCGCAGAGCGTGGCGGTGCAGGACAAGCTGGCCGAGTGGTACTGGAACGGCGTGTTCGGCGAACTGTACGCCAGCGCCACAGAGACGCGCTTCGCGAAGGACTTCCCGGAACTGCTGGCCTGGATGGATGGCAAGGATGCGCCGGACACGGTGCGGGAGGCGAGTTTCAACGCGCAGCGCCTGGATGACCTCCGCACCCGCAACAGCGCCGCTTACAAGGGCGTGTACGCCCTGTTGATGCGCGACGGCGCCGAGGACTTCCGCACGGGCCTCCCCGCGACGGACACGGCGTACTTCGACGAGAGCATCGATATCCATCACATCTTCCCGCAGGACTGGTGTGAGAAGCAGGGCATCAAGAAACGCGTGTACGACAGCGTGATCAACAAGACGCCGCTGGCGTACAGGACAAACCGCAAGATTGGAGGCAGTGCGCCAAGCGCTTACCTTGCCCGCCTTCAGAGGGGTGACAAGGACACGCCCCCAGTAGATGGGGAACGCCTGGACGAGATCCTGGAAACCCACGTGATTGACGTGGCAGCCCTGCGCAGCGACGACTTCAACGCGTTCTTCATGGCTCGTCGATCGGCGCTGCTGGACCGGATTGCCGGAGCCATGAAGAAACCTGTGTCGCGTATGGAGACCTGACGCTCTTCCCGCTTATGGGAAAGAAGTCGGTCAGGGGTTGAGCATGTGCCTGAGCTTGCGCTTCGGCCAGACGAACTGCACCAACCCCACGAGGATCAGCGAAAAGGTGGCGTACAGCAGCGTGGGACTCTGCAACAAGCGGCGCTTATGACACCCAGTCGGAGAGCCATCCCGGTTTCGTGCTGCCGCTTGTTTCCTCATGTTGGTGCGGTGATCGACGGTACGTGAAAGTGAACACGCCTTTGGCACTCATGACTTTCCGCACTTCGTCCTGAAATTGAGGGCTGCACTGCGCCCCACTGACATGTAACCAACCACGCGTGCGGGTCATGGCAGTAAACAACTGGTTGCGAGTGGCGATACTGCTCTCGTTTCTGGCGATGGCATCGACCCCGATGACATGAACCATGTCTGCCTCGTTGCCCTTGGCACGGTGAATGTCAGTGATGGTGATGGCGTCGTCGCACCAGAAGAGGTCGGCGTTCTTGACGCGCCAATCGGTAGCGCTCATGTCGTTCTTCTGAAGTTGGCCCGGTAAGTAGAAATCGAGATGGGCTTCTGTCATGCGCCTGCAGATTGCGTTTACCAGTGCGTTCTTCTGACGACCTTGTCCGAGCACCACCACCAGGATCTGCCTACTCTGAGCGAACCCATCGAATGTCGTATTGCGGCGCAACTGCTCCACCAGATGATCAAGTTCAGCTTCCCGACTCTCGAAGAAATGAAAGTCGAGCAATGATCCTTGCCAGTACCTTTTCAGAGGGTTGGGCGAGTGTTCTGCTGGGCGCCGCAACGTGACGCTACGTCCAGACAGAAACTGCCCGTCCACGACGTACCCGATGTCCTGCCATTCACGCTGGTTCGTCGGTCCGGCCAACATGCCGTTTTCTCTCAGTAAGCCCATGCCCAGGGCGTGGGCAGCGACCAGAATGTCTTCAGGTGTGCGGTAGCAGCGGTGCATGACTTCACTTTTCTGGGCGCCGCCATGATGTGTTCCAGTGACGAGGTTCGCGCCTCCCTCTCCGAACAATTCGCGGGCTGTCGGCACGGCCTGAGCATTCAAACTTTGGGCCTCGTCGTAGGCCCAGACGAGTCGGCGTTCACCTGTTCCGCCTATCGGCCGGAGCGCTTCATGGGCTAACCAGAAGATAGGTTGCCGGTCACGGTACCGGTATGTCGGTGGAGTCACCACGAGATCCTGGCTTTCATCCAGAAGAATCGCGTCGAAGACTGGCCGGATGCCACCGTGCCCCTCTGTGGCGTTCAGCAGATCCCGGCAGGCCTGCGCCAGGCGTTCGGCGGGCGTGCCGGTGTAATCGTTCACGGCGCGCGGCTTGAGGTTATGCTGCCGGGCAAGCATGCGGTAGAACCCGTCACGTTTCGTGCTTCCCCACGCATGAAAGACGTGCAACTGGGGGCTGGTCTTCAGTGTGACCTCTCCGTCGCTGTAATAGCGTAGCCAACGGTCGACCTGTCTCTCGACCATATGGTAGAGGCTCCGGTTGAAGAAAACGAGGGCAATCGTCCAGTCCGGATGCTTCAGGCGCATCGAGGCAGCGCGTTGAGCCAGCAGAATGGTTTTGCCTGAACCGGCTATGCCCCGGATTCGTTGCGGACCCGGAGGAATGAGGCGCGCAAGACGTTCCTGCTGGTGATCGAAATCGTGCCGGTGTGCACGGGCGCGGATCATGATGCTGGCCTTCTGGCCGCTTAAGCCCTGGTCAACCTGCGCTGGGTTGCGCAGACCACCCCCAGCACTCAGGGCCGACTGCAGGGCCGCCCACGTCTGATCGTCCATTGGACCACGAGAGTGCAGAGGGGCGGCGCTTTGAACTGCAGAGACGAGACGTTCGGGTTTCAGGTCATCCAGAAACAGACAGGGCAGCGTGCTCGGATGTCTGGACTGCCACTGGGCCCTGGACGCAAGTGGCAGTCCGACGAGAAACCTGGTGGGCACCTTGTCCAGCAGGAGCGGGTCACCATTCAACTTCTTCAGCAGAGCGTTGGCGTGTTGCCAGGCATCCTCCACAGGTTGCATGGTCTTGGTGACGTAATGTTGGACCGTCCAGGTTGGACCGTCGATTCGAAGCACCTGATCATCCCGAAGCGGATGGACATTCATGACGATCAGTCCGAGAGTCCGGTCGAGAATCAGAATGTCGGGTTCCCGTTGAGCATGGGTTGTGAAGATGGGATAGCGCCAGTAAACCACAGCGTCCCGCGTCCTCCAGGCCTCTCGCACGGCCTGCCAGACGCGTGCTGAAACGGCCCCCTCATCGCCCGCAATTGCTTCCGTTACGACGAAGTGAGCCATGTCTCGACCTTATTTCTATTTCGCTGAGTTGGCATACTCGATGAGGATCTCGACTCGCTCATTTCCCGTCTGCGACGCCTTGAAAATAGGGTTTTGTCCAGCCCGGCCAGCGATAGCCATTTTGTACGCTGGAATATGTCCAGCCCCACTGAAGACCCGCGTCACCATCTCTGCACGCGCGGCCGAAAGTTGCCAGTTGTCGGCCTCGCCTGGGCGCGGCGGGCGGGTGTGCCCCTCAATCCTCAGGCGACGCCACTGATCATCATGTTCCCGAACGACACGGGCAAATTCCAGCAGGGCCCTTCGGCTATTGACCGTCAGGCGGGCGGTGCCAGGGGTGAACAGGTTCTGCTGATTGAAGACCCAGCGTTGTGCCCCGGGTGGGTCGTTTCTTCCTCTATTGACATAAGGGGCTTTTAAATTGTTCTGCGCATACGCGTCTTTTACCTCACGCTCAACCTGGGCCTGGGCTTTCTTGTACTGAATGCTGTCCCACCCGATTCGTCCGTATAGGACGACGAGCACTGCAATAAGGGTCATGACCATGACCATGGTGAACGCCATATCCGTATAGGCGATGTAGAAGTTCGACTCAATATCTGGGGTCCGGCGCCGGGTCATTTCTGCGTGCCGTCTCGACGGGTGCGGCCCAGGCTCGCAGTTTCAGGCAGGTCGTCACCTATGAACCGGTAGGGTTGGCTTTCGCGAACTGGTCGTTCCGACTGGGCAATCGTTTTGGTCTGTTCACGCTCGGTCAGCTTATTGAGTTCGGTAACCAACCCTTGGAGAGAATCCGTGATGCGGTGGAAATCTCTGCGAGTTTCATCATGCTGTTTTTGCAGTTGTTCTGCGACGCTCATCTGCCCCTGGAGTGTTCCGGTGGTGTGCTGGGCCAGCTGTGCATATGCGCTGTGCCATTGCCCGATGGCCTGGTGGATCTCGGCGCTGACCTTTGTGGTGGTGTCGGTAAGCTGCTGCCCCATTGCCTGGGTCTGCGCACGGGTTTCAGTCACGATGGCCACGCCGTTGGTGTCAAGAAGTGTGTCCAGGCGCTGCGCAAATGTATCTTGCCAGGCGTTCCATCGGGCGGCCAGCTGTTCGAGGCTCTGCTGGAACTGCTGCCAGCGTTCTGTAGGTAGCAACTGTGGATCGAGGCGCTGCGTGAGTTCTTCGAGTGGTTGCAAGGCGGCACTGACATGCTGAAGGTCATTCCGAAGGAACTCAGCTGCGCTGTGATGGTCCCGGAACAGGTCGTCGACCTTCGTAAACAATTGAGCGGTCGTCTGGGTCATATCGCTTCCGCTGCGACGCTGCTGTTCAAGCATCTGCGTAGTGTGGCCAACCAGTTCGGCCCGTGCGGTTTCGAAACCATCCAGGTTGTCCTGCAGGCCGTCCAGGAGCCGACTGGTAGTGTCCATGAAACTTTGCACCAAGGTGCCCAGGTCGCGGCTGTGATCACCTGCTGTTTTCAGAATATGCTCGCTCGTCTCTGTGTACAGGCGCTGCTGGGTATGAAGCGCGGTGACGTTGGCGTCCAGGGAGGTGGTCGTGGCGCTGAGTTGTGCCTCACTGCGCTGCAGGGTTTCGGTGACCTGTTGCAGAACGTCGGCTGCGGCCTTACTCGTGCGGGAAACTTCTTCCGCTGACCGTACTGCTTCCAGCCCTACGGTTTCCAGGTGCTGACCTGCGTCGGTAAAGATCTGCGCCGCACGGTCGTTTTGCTTCTCGAACACATGAATCTGTTGCGCCATTGTCGTGTGGATCCGGTCCAAACTGTCTTTGTTGGCGCTCAACGCTTTGAGGATTGCGTCCTGACGCTGCCCAACCTCGCTCCAGGCCACAGGCAGCATTTTGAAAATCACCAGTTGTTCTAGGGTTTGTTGAACGTTGTCACGCTGTTCCATGGTGGGCATCAGTGCCCAACGCGTTACGATGAGTGAGGTGGCCACGCCCCAGAGCGTGCAGATGAACGCAACCTTCATCTGCCGGAGCAGGGACCCGAGGCTTTCATTGAGTGCTTCCGGCGACTGGCCTGAAGACAGCAGTTCGAGTGACTGCTCCAGTTGCGGCGCAAATCGTCCGATCGTAATACTCAAGCCCAAGACGGTGCCCAGCAGGCCAATCAACATGAGTTGGTTCGGTCGTTGCCGCAGGCGCGCGAGCGTACTTTCATGCAGTAAAGGCACGGCATTGAGCGCCACTTGTGTGTCCACCGAGGGAAGTTTCCGCAGTCCTCGGAGGTGCTGCCATGTTTCCTGCAGGGTGGCCCCAACTGCACCATAGTTGCCCAATGGCAGGACCGCATGATGGGCCAAGATATTGGGCATGACATTTTTATCGATGTCCGCCAGGGTGGTCGAGAGTCCGGCGATGTTTGACCGTAACTGGCGGCTCTGGATGAAGGTGTAAATGGAGAGCCCGAGGAGGCCAGTCACGACGACGATCCCTTCGACCGTCGTTGGAAAGACAAAACTGAGAAATAATGAGGCGACATTAAGAGGAGAGGAATCGGTGCTCATAGGGTTGTTGCCAGTATCGCACCTTCAATGCGCGTCCGTTGGCGCAAATGTGGTGGCACTGGGCAAAAAACGGTGTTAGCATCTCGTCATTTCTTGACTTAGGAGTGCATATGCCCTACACACAAATCATTAACCGTGCTCATCCTTCTGCCTTCGTGTTCGTCATCGATCAATCGGGCTCTATGTCGGAGCAATGGGGCAGCAGTGGGATGACCAAAGCTGAACAGGTTGCAACCATTATCAACCGCCAATTGACTAACTTGTCAATTCGTTGCACGAAGGGTGAGGGTGTCCGTGACTACTTCGACATCGCCGTGATCGGCTACGGCCGTGGGGTCCAACCCGTGCTTGGCGGAACACTGGCGAACCGAGACCTGATTCCTGTCAGCGACATTGCCCAATATCCGCTGCGGGTTGAAGATCGGACCAAGAAAATTGATGACGGGGCCGGCGGTCTGATTGAACAGAAGGTGAGGTTCCCAGTCTGGATGGACCCTCAGGCTGCCGGTGGTACGCCGATGTGCGCGGCGCTCGAATACGCTCGCACTATTCTGGAGCCCTGGATCGATCAGCACCCGGACAGTCACCCTCCCATCATTTTGCACATCACGGATGGAGAATCGACGGACGGGGACCCCGTGCAGCCTGCGCAGACTCTCAAAAACCTGCACACCAACGATGGCAACGTTCTGGTGTTTAACGCTCATATCAGTGCATCAGGGGGCATTGCTGTGGAGTTCCCCGACTCAGATGCCGCCCTGAGTGACGTTTACTCGCGCACTCTGTTCGAGATGTCCAGCGTTCTTCCGCACGGAATTCTGGTCGCAGCAAACCATGCCGGACATCAATTGGGGGATGGTGCCCGAGGCTTTGTCTATAACGCAGACTCCGCCAACCTCATTAACTTCCTCGATATCGGAACTAGTCCGGCGGCGGCTATGGAAGCTGATCGCTGAACATGCCTATCGCGTTTCTCACCGCCCGTAGAGTTCCAAAAACGGGAGCTCCGTTGTCTGAGTGCGAAGACGCCACATCACCAACTCCAGAAAGGTCGGGCCCCGTCTTGCTTCCTCCGCAGGGGTTGGCGGTCGCAGTGGCTGATGGGGCGACAACGTACTCCTACTCTCAGGAGTGGGCAAACATTCTCTGCACGGAACAAGAAAAGCGACCCCTCGCTGATGTGGATGACCTGATGGCGCGACTTCCCTCCTGGCAAACAGCATGGCAGGCCGCGATTCAGGACCGGATCAACGACCTCCCCTGGTTTGCAGCGGCCAAAGTCGAGCAGGGAGCCTTCAGTACGTTTCTGCAACTGACCTTACATCCGGACGGCACATGGCAGGCCCTCGCCATAGGCGACAGTTGCCTCGTCCAGTGCCGCAAAGGGAAGTTGGTCTGGCGAAATGGGGACTATGCGTTTTCCTTTCCATTGCAGACTTCCGAAGCATTTTCCGCGCGTCCTTACCTCTTGCCCACCCGTCCCGACATGAACTCGCGGGTTCGAGAGTACTTCCGAGAAACCCAAGGTAAGTGGCAGGCGGGAGACGAATTTCTGTTAATGACAGATGCATTAGCCGCATGGTTCGTTCGGGAGACGGAGCAGGGTAGGACCCCCCAAGAAACTTTGCGGACATTTACTGATCAATCCCCTCAAATTCATGAGGACCAGGATGTATCTCATGTTGAACGTCACGATTATAGTATAGATGATCTTCGGCCGCTATCATTGTACCTCTCTCGATATAGCCGAATCGAAGAGGGGAATAAAAGTATTCACCGATCGGACGGGATCATTGGGCATCCCAGTCTTGATGAAGCGTTCGGGCACTGGGTAGAAGAATCAAAAACAGTCAGAGGACTCAAGGATGACGACGTCTCATTTGTACATGTAAGCCTGCGGGAGGCCTGAAAACATGCCAGATCTTGCTTCTTTCAGTGAAGCGGTACAGATGCCTGCGTCATACCATCCCAGTCTGGGAGATCTGAAAAATGGTAGGCTCGTTGTCAATGCAATGGGACTCCCTACGCCTGACAGCGGCAATTTCGCCGTGGTTTATCAAACCGAATACTCTGGCAAGCGCCACGCGTTGCGGTGTTTCATACGCCCGGCCTCTGATCAGGGAGAGCGGTTCGCTCACATATCAGCTTATCTGAAACGTTATCCCTGTCGCTACTTTGTGGATTTCGAATTTCATCCGCAGGGTCTGAAAGTGGCAGGTCAGTGGCAGCCTCTAATGGTGATGGAGTGGCGTGATGGAGTGCCGCTGGAAAGGCATATCAAATCATTATTAGGCGATGCGGATCGATTATTGCAGTTGGCTGGAAAATGGGTCGAGATGTTCGACTATCTGCGTGGTCTGGATTTAGCGCACGGTGATATCCATCCAGATAATGTTATCGTCCATGATGATCAACTCTATTTGATTGATTACGATGCGGTATACATTCCATCCTTGCAGGGAAAAAATATCCAAGAAGCTGGCCAGCGGAACTTTCAGCACCCCGAACGCAATTCAAGTCACTACGGGCCTTATATGGATAATTTTCCGTCTTGGATTGTCTATTACACATTGATACTGCTCAGCATCGAGCCGGACCTCTGGGATCGCTATCAGGGCGGCGATCAAAAATTGATTTTTACAGCTGATGACTACCGTGAGCCGGATAAATCGCGTCTTCTGAAGGAACTCATCCAGGGTAAGAACCCCATCTTTCAACTCATTGCACAGAACATCAGGGCCATGCTGAAACGGAAGCTTGAAGATGTTCCCGCCCTCAGTGAGAATTTGGTCCGTGCCGGAGCACTTCCTCTTCCGCCACAGGCACCCTCAGACTGGTGGAAAGATCATCGGCCTACGAGCGAAGGGGCAGGTGTGCCATCTTGGCTTAAAAAACGATAGTTGAACTCGCTCGTCTGAAGGAGTCTCTCGAAGAGGTTGAGGGACACGAGGGCAAGTCTGGCGCCTCATGCAGTTGGTGAGTTGTCTGATACCGAATCTTGGAACGTCACTGCTTGATGTTTATCTATTCTGCGCTCCCTAATGCCTATAGGTGCACAACCCGGCTACGCGTGGCCGGGTTGTGGGCATGGTGCACCTGGGCGTATGAGCACCCCGTGACTGCCCGTTGCATGGTTTCCGGCGGCGTTGGGCGCAGCAGGGGCCTATGCTGCCCGCGTGTCGACTACTGCCGTTCCTGCTCCTGCCGAGGGCGACGCGTGGCCTGCTGAGATTCCTGCGGGCGTGGCGTTCCTGGACTTGGAGGTGCGGGGGGACGGGTCGCTGAGGGCGGGGGCGATGGTCAGCGGGGGGCAGCCGTGGGTGTTCACTGGTGAGCACCTGTCGCAGGTGGAGCAGGTCGCGCCGCGCGTGGCGGTGCTGGCGGGGCATAACGTCCGGCGGTTCGATGTGCCGCAATTGGAGCGTCTGATCGGAACACACTTCCCGGCCGAACTGGATGCCCGAGTGGTAGACACGCTGGAACTCGCGAGTCTGGTGTTTCCCGGTGAGCCGTCGCAGGCGCTGGACAAGCTGTACCGCGAGCAGTCGTCGCTGAGTGACCCGGTGCAGGACTGCCTGGAGTCCGCGCAGGTGCTGGCGCGCTGCGTGCGGGCGCTGCCGGGCGTGCCGGGGCTGGTGCGGTCGGTGGCGCGTCGCCTGCTGCCGCCCGGCGCGACCCGTGACCTGAGCCCGGCAGAGGTGACATGACCGCGATGACCCGGCGGCCCGGAAGTAGCTACCGGGTGCGGCCAGGGCTGGAAGCTCGAAATTTGGCAGTAACCTGCTGCCTCGTTGTCAGGTGAGGTCCAACTCCAGGGTCTGGTTCTCCCGCACGCTCCGGAAGTAAGTTCGGAAATCATGGGCCAGTGGCCGGGACGGCGTCTGTAGAGGCAGGTACGTCCCGTAGCTCAGACCCACGTCCAGTTGTGTCAGGTAGTGATCGAAGCGATCCCCGGCTTCCTTCACCACATGTTCCACACGTTCCGGATCCGCCTTCAGGTACTTTGAAGCCGCCTGCCGTAACCGCCCCATGAAATCCTTCTTCCAGGCGGAGGCGTTGTCTGCCACGAGTGCATTCATGGTGTCCCGCAATTCGTGATGCAGGCTCTCGATTCTGTTCTGAAAGCGATCACGATCCGCTATGGGCACGGCGTAGGCCAGGCCGCCAGACAGCTTCACGGCGCGTCCAGCTTGCCCATCCTGCAGCTTCTTCAGGCCTGCCCGCAGCTGATCCAGCCCGACTTTTCGCTCCCTGGCCGTCACGAAATCCACCCGTGCGGGTCGTAACCCCGGGGTCCGGTCGGCGACGGGAATCCCGACCTTGCTTTCGGTCAGCTCGAACATGCCGCGCATCATGCGGGTGTCCACCATGATCACGACGACGTCGCTCTCGATCATCTCCTGCGTCAGGAAATTCTCCCGGAGACGGTCACCCTTCGCCTGAGCCTCAAGGAGCCGTGCTTGATTGAGCGGATCTGCACGCGACCAGTGCCCCATCAGGTCCCGGATGAAGGAAATGCTGAACTCTTCCGGGCCGGTCATCGCTTCCAGGTTGCGGTGGTTGCCCCTTTGAGTCAGGTTCGCCGATCCGGAAAAGCCGACTGCCTGACTGGCGTGCATCCGCAGGTACACCTTCGCGTGCAGGTCGGGCAGAGTGCGTACCTCCGCACCCCCATCCATGAGGGCGGCCAGGGCCGTCGCCTGCGAGGAGCCGCGCGCCAGATCGACCGGGTCAAGGGTCGTCAGGACCCGTGCACCGCTGACGAGATGGGCAGGTAGGGACGCCGTGATGAAAGGGGAGACGATCCACAGGGTGCCGGGCCGCTGCTCAAGGAGGCTCAGTCCAGCCCCCCATCCTTCCCAGCGGGTTTGAGTCAAGCGTTCGGTCATGCCTGTCAGTCTGCCGCCTCAGGGTCGTACGTCGTGCCTTATGTGTGTCTGAGAAGGGCTGGAGCTGGCCTTGAGCCAGTCGAGTCGTCAAGCGGATCTCGCTTTCACGGACAGCTTCCACGGCGGCCGGGGTTCCAGCTGGCGAGGACCGACCTGAACGGTGGATCTCGTGCTGGCCTGCGCCGAGTGGTCGGGCGAGGAGAGCGATGCCTTCCCCACCCGGCGCTTTCTGGAGCGGCTGCACCAGCGCAACTCGTACCTCATCGACAGCCACTATCCACTGCGTGACGCTCTGATCCGCGACACCGGCCGCACCGCGCAGGAGCGCTGGTCGTTCCTGCGGGCCCTCCGGGAGCAACGGCAGGTATGGCCGCCTCGGAGCTGGGACGGGCGCCCGGCGGCCGAGCATCTGGGCTGAACCGGCCCTCAGGCGACCTGGTCGCTGTCTCCCTGAGCGGCGGTTCTGTCCGGGTTCTGAAGCCGCAGCGGCCTGGGGGTGAGCAGGTCTCCCAGCGCGAAGGTGTGCTGCTCGTGCTCCTCCAGGAAGACATGCCGGTAGATGTCAGCGGTCGTGCTCGGCCTCGAGTGGCCCAGCTTCTCGCTGACCACCTCCATGGGCACCCCCATGCTCAGCATCAGGCTGGCGTAGGTGTGCCGCAGGTCGTGGAAGCGCACCGCCCCAAGCCCCGCCTGTCGCGCGAGGCGGCCGGCCAGTTTGGTCAGGGAGTCCGGGTAGAGGCGGCGTCCATCCGCGCCCGTGAACACGTGCTCTGCGGTTGTCAGCCCCTGGGTCTGCTGCGCCGTCCACTGCCGGCGCAGCAAGGCGACCGTCTCCGGAGCCAGGTGCAGGTCGCGGACACCGGACTCCGTCTTGGGCGTGCCGAGCGTGGCCTGACCGTTCACCACCGTGAGATTCTCGCGGACGCGCAGCAGGCCCTTGTCGAGGTCTATGTGCGCCCATTTCAGGGCGCAGACCTCGCCCCGCCTCAGGCCGCTGGCGATGACGAACTCGAAGAGCAGGCCCAGCCGGTGGTGTTGGGCGGCTTTCAGGAAGACCGTGACCTCCCGGGCGTCCAGCGCTCTGGCCGTCCGGCTGCGTTTGAAGTTGGGCAGTCGGGCCACCTCTGCGACGTTCCGGCTCACGATCTCGTCCAGTAATGCCTCCTGCAGCGCCTGACGCAGAATCACCCGCACCTGATGCAGCAGTGACTTCGAGAAGCCCTGATCGGCCAGCTTGACGTAGGCGCCCCGCACCTCGCTGGGCTTGAGGTCCTGCAGCCTGCGGTGACCGAGGAGAGGACCCAGATGCCGCTCGATGACGTACGCGTAGTTCGCCAGGGTCTTCGGCGCGAGGTTCGGGCGTTTGAGCTCCAGCCAGCGCGGCAGCCACTCCGCGAGTCGGATCTGGCTGGGGACCGGCAGCAGGCCCCGCTGCTGGTCCGCCACCGCCTGCACGCGCGCCCGGTCCGCATCTTTCTTCGTCTTCTCCGTGCCGCTCTTGAGCAGCTGCTTGCCCTGATCGTCGAAGCCCAGCGTGACCTGCCAGCGGTAACTCCCACTCGGCAGCTTCTTGACACACCCCTCGCCATTCTCACGTCGTTTCATCCGGTTTTCTCCCTCCCGGTGAGCGTTCTGCTCTTCCGGGAGTGGGATGTTCGCTCAAGTCGCGGGATACATCCAGGGCAGCGCAGAACTCTAGACGCCGTCCAGAACAGTTCAGGCCGAAGAGTGTGCAGTGGGTCGCGCTGCTGCAGATTGAGCCGACTATGCTTGTGGTTGACCGCCCGCTGAGGCGCTTGCCTTTCCCTGATGACCTTTCCTTCCTCCACTCCCGCTGCCGCCCCGCGCTCAGGCGCCCGGCGTCGTCATGCCGAACGGCGCCGGCAGGAAGCGGCGCAGGCTCAGGTCCTCGAAGCGACCGAACGGGCCTTCCGGACGTTCGCGCGGGGCCGCGCCGCGAGTCTGGCGCTGTTCGCCCAGGCCCGCCTGATCGGTCGACTGCAGGCCCTGCGTACCGCTGCGAGTGAGCTCGGCTTCGTCGATCTCACGGCGGAGCTCGGCGCGCTGATGACCGGCCTGCTGCGTACCCTGCAGGAGCAGCGCCTCGGCACCGAGGCGAAGCTCTCCCGGCTCACGCGGCCCAGACTCATCCGACCCCGGATTCACGCCGGGGTGGAGCCCCGACTCGCCGCACCGTGTTGAGCGGTCAAGCGGCTTGTGGTGCTGCTCAACACGGTGTGACTGCCTGACCCCGCCCCGTCAGCCCTGCTGACCTGCTCCGCCCCGCGCGTCGAGCCGCGGCCTCACCACGCTGAAGACCTCCGTCCCCACACGAGGCTTCGAACTTGAAACCCTACCTGTCCATCCAGGAATTTGCCGAGTACCTCGGCGTCAGCAAGAAAGTCGTCTACGGCATGGTCCGCTCCGAGGCCATCTTCGCCGTGCGCGTCGGCCAGAAGGAGTACCGCATTTCCGCCGAGGCGGTCCACGCCTGGGAAGCCGAGCAGCGCCGCCAGCATGAGCAGCGCCGGGAGCGCCATGGCTGAGGCGCCCCACACCAGGCGGTCGAGGACCCCCAACGGCGCGGGCAGCCTGCGGCCCTACCGCGGGCAGTACCGGGTCAAGGTCACCGTGACCACCGCAGGCGGCCAGCAGCAGGTCAGCCGGGTCGTGCCCACCGAGGCCGAGGGCCGGCTGGTGCTGGCCCAGCTTCTCGCCGACCACAGCCGCGGCCTGCTCCGGAGCCCCAGCACCCTGACGGTCGAGGCCCTGCTCCGCGAACTCGTCGAGAGCCGGCGGGCCGAGTGGAAGCCCAAGACCCTCGCGAACAACGAGGACCTGATCCGCCTGCATCTGGTGCCGCACCTCGGTGCCGTCAAGGTGCAGAAACTCAGGGCCCAGCACGTCCTGCAGCTCTACACCCTGCTGGCCCGCTCCTACAGCCCCTCCCTGCTGAGGCAGGTGCGGGCCGTGCTGCGGCAGGCCCTGCAACTCGCGGTGGTAAACGATGTCGTGCCGCGCAATGTCGCGAAGGACGTCGACCTGCCCACTGCCCGCACCTCCCGGCGCAGCCGCCAGAACCGCGCCCTGAGCTCCGCGCAGCTTCAGGACTTCCTTCAGGCGGCGGCGCCGTTCGAGGAGGTCGCCGGCCCGGTCTTCCACATCGCGGGCCTGCTCGGCCTGCGCCGGGGTGAGGCCGCCGCGCTGCGCTGGGAGCACGTCGATCTGGACCAGGGCATCCTGCACGTCCGCGACAACCTCGTGGTGGTCCGGGGGCGACCGACCCCCGGCACGCCCAAGACGCAGGCGGGTGACCGGACCGTGCCGCTGGCAACCGAGACCGTGGCGCTGCTGGCCGCCTGGCAGGGTCGGCAGCGCGCGCTCGGAGTGATGGTGGGGGAGAAGTGGGTCGACAGCGGCCACGTCTTCACGACCCTCCGGGGCACCCCCTTCCACCCGGACCGGCTCTCCACGCTGGCACGGGAGTTCGGCACCCAGGCAGGTCTGGCGCACGTGACCTTCCACGGCCTGCGGCATACCAGCGCCAGCCTGCATCTGGCGAGGGGCGTCCCGGCCGAAGTCGTGAAGACCTGGCTGGGTCACGAGAACGTGAACCTGACCCTCAACACCTACCGCACCGTGTACAGCCATGAACACCGCCTGCACGTGACCGGGATGAGCGGCCTCCTCCAGCAGGGCCCAGTCAACCTCACCCTCGACACCCTCCGGCGGGTGGGCACCTGACGCGGCACCGCTGCCCCGATCAGGCCCATAAGACCCCGTTCGGCCATCGCCGGTCGTCTGATTTTTCATCCGGAAAAGTGCCGTGTGAGACGCCATTCAGGAACGGTCAGTGGGCTTTCAGGAACAGGACCGGGGCACCAGGGGCACCCAGCAGACCCCAAACAACACCAACCGGAACATCACCCCGTCCAGCACGGCAGAAAACGGCACGAACCGCCAGCAACCGCCACGAAAGTTCAGGAAGAAGAAGTCAACTTCACGACTTACACGTTCCAACTTCTTCCTGAAAAAAGGCCGTGTCCGGCCGTTCAGGAACAAACCGTGAAACGTCGCTGCTCCGACTTGCTTTTTTCCTGCATCAGAGCGAGTAATCACACACCCCGAAGGAGGGTCTCCCATGACCAGCATGACGACCACAGCCCAACCCCGACCACTTCCCGTCCATCCCGGAATGACCGAACAGTCTTCGCCCCTCACCGCCGGGCAGGGCTGGCAGTACTACCTCACGCTCCCCCGCGAGAACGGCAAGCCTGGAACGAATGCTGAGCGCAGCGCTGTCGATCTGGGCAACCGCCTGCGGGCCTTCAAGGACGCGGCGCTCGGCTTCGCCCATACGGAGGACCTCAACAAGGTGCCGCTCTCGTTCCTCGCCCGGGATGTGGACACGGTGCTCGACGACCTCATCCTCGGCACCACGCGGCGACTGGGTCACGCCCCGAACGCGAAAATGGCCAGCAACCTGCGCTCCAGCCTCCGCCACCTCCGGACCGCTCTGAGTGATCTGCTCAAACTGCCTGGCGTCGCCCCGAAGGCCGCCAGACAGCTTCGCCGGATCGAACAGGGCCGGTGGCAGAAAGGTCTGCGCTCCGACCAGTGGCCTGCAGGCCTGCGGGCCGAACTCGAGCAGATGCGCGAGGCGTACACGGACCCGGACTACGCGGGTCCCGGGTACAAGTACCTGGTCACGAAGACCCTGAGGCCCATCTCCTTCGACAACTTCGCGACCAGCCTCAACCGACTGGTGGCCTTCCTGCTGCACGAAAAAGGCTACCAGGAGCTGACCCTGCTCGACCTGATCGACCCCGCCCGCTTCCTGCAATTCCGCCAGTGGTACTTCAAGCAGGTGAAGCGGGGTGGCCACGCCTTCTTCCAGCGGGTCTGTACGGGTCTGGCGAAAATCGCGGCCTACCTGAAAGCAATCGGCTCACTGGAGACCCCCTTTGAGGTGACGTCCACGCACCCGGAAACCCCCTGGATGCAGTTCGTGATGATCGGCCGGAGGAAAAGGCAGGAGGGGTACGCGAAGAAGCAATACGCGGACGCCGAAAAGCTCCCCATCCGCACCCCGGGGGAGTTGGCCGCCCTGGCACGCAAGCTACGGGACCTGCCCCCGCGAACCACGGACGGCCGGGCCCCGTCGCGCCGACAGGCCTTCCGGCGGCTGTTTGCCGCGGTGTTCTTCGGCCTGGGGGTCTACGCCCCTGTCCGGGGCCGGAACTGGCGAGAGATGCGCTGGGGCGATCACCTGAGGGAGGAACAGCCGGGCGAGTGGTGGATCGAGTTTAGCGGCGCAGACCTGAAAAACGGCACCTACGGCGACCGGGTGAATACCTATCGGCTGCGCCTGCCGCAAGGAGCAATAGCGTGGGTTCTCTGGTGGCGTGAGCAGCTGCGGGCCTTTCTGGGCGACCACTTTGAGCAGGTCACGCCTCTGGTGTTCCCGATGCTGTCGACCCTACAGGATGATCAGGGGAACTACTGCTGGGTGCAGATGAGCCACAAGTACTTCCTGGAGTGCGTGGATAACGCCGCGCTGGAGGTTCTCGGGCAGCGTTTCCGGCCGCATATGATCCGGCACTGCGTCGCCACGCACATCGTGGGAGGGGGCCAGATCGAGGATGCCCAGCAGGCCGCGACCCTCCTGGGGGACACGCTGAGCACCGTACTCAGAATCTACTTCCGGCCGGACAAGCAGCGGGCGCTGGACGAGGGGTACTACGCGGAACTGGACGCCGACCAGTAAGACAGAACGCAGAGGGGGCGCACCTGATCGTGCGCCCCCTCTTGTCTGTTGTGAGCTACTTCTGGGCGCGGTCTTCGAGGGCCTCGTCGATCAGGGCGCGGATGTCGGGTGCCGTGAGGTACAGGGCAAGCAGGTCGATGTGCAGGTAGGCCCGCGTGCGCTCTGCCGATGGCAAGCTGCGCCGCACCTGGTCGTTGGCCGTCAGCGTGGTGCGGTAGCTCAGCTGCACCACCTCATTGCGGAGGGTGGGTGCCCCGCGGGCGGGCAAGCGGCAGCGGGTCAGGAGCGCCGCGACGTTGCTGGCCTCTTCAGGAACTGAGGCGACTGGCGTGCGCGCGTAGCGGATGTCCTGCACCTGTCTCACACGCTGCCTGAACTCCGGGAGGCTGAGATAAGCCAGGGCGAGCGTCGACTGCAGGTCGCTGCGGGAGGCCCCACGGGGCGCACTCTCTTTCCAGGCGTCATGCAGGGCGCGTTCAAAGGACCGGGTGACGCGGTAAGTCACCTGAGTTTTAGCCTGAGTGAGGGGTTGACGGGTGAACCAGGGGAGATCCAGCCGGTGGGCTAAATGCCGCATGCTCTCCAGGCTGGGGCTTGAGGCGGGCGGGCTGGCCTCAACGGGGAGCAGCGGAGGCGTGGCGCGCCGATCCGACTGACGCAGGTGCTGGGCTTCCAGGCGGTCAAGGTCGCTGCCCTGCCCTCTCACGAGTCGTGCGTGAGCCTGGAGGTGATCCGTGAGGGTGGGCTCGGCGGGCTGCGTCTGGCGGTACAGCGACCAGAGGCCCGCCTTGAGCGTGAGCCCCTGCACCTCCGTTGGCGTAAACGGCGCCAGGTGGGGCAGCAGACGGGTGAGGTAGAGGCGAGCGGCCTGTAAGTTGAGCTGATCTTCTGACGGTGTCATGAAGCCTCCTGCCCCGCCTGCGGTCTGGCGAGGCAGCACACACTGGATCAGGCTCGCTCACACAGTCAAGCCCGTCTAGAACAGCTTTTTCACATAACCTGCTTCATTTGTAGACTGCGGGTGCAACGCATACGTGCTTGGGCTCGCGACACGCGTCACAACCTCAATTTCTCCTTACTGAACTACTGATTCGTCCTTTGATTCGAAGCGCCACGTGCAGGCAGCCAGAATTCTGGCGAATTCAGGAGTCCAGCCAACGTCCTGCCCAGTTTCATCAGCAGCATTACTCTGGCGCGCTATCAATTTATGCGGGGATTAATAGCTGAAGTTACAGAACGCCAGGCACTCCAGCGTAGTGCAAGCCCCAGCGAACCTCTTTCGAGAGAACCTTCGGGTGGATTTCACCCCGTTTGATGGCAAGACGAAGGTGTTCCAGCGAGGGATAAAGCGTCTTCTGCTCACGCAGATAACCCAGAAGGGCCTGCCGCGCAATGTAAGACGGCACTGGTTCGGTGAGGGGCGAAGACCCCGCCTCGTGCTGCTCTGGGCTCCCCAAGTACATGACCTTGTTTAAGCGGCGGTCATAAAATGCATGGATACCGTTATCTGAGCCCAACGGCTTAAGAATCGTGTCCAGATCGGCGGTATCTATGAAGGTTCCACGGCGGGTCATGGACATTTCTGGAGACCAGTCTACAGGTACCATAAAGTCCCCTAACTCTTCGCTACTGAGAGCGGCGAATTTGAAGCCTTCAGGGGTGTGAATGATGGTCAACCACGGCGTGGGAGCCGTAGGTCCATGATGCTGGTCCACGACGGCTACGTCGACAAACTGTTGACCATCAAAGAAAACTAGGCCCCGCGAAGTAAGCGAATCCAAGAAATGTCGACTATCTGCGGGTGACATGAAGCCCACACGAACAAGATGGTCATCGCGACAGCCCGTAGCGTTGGGAATCAACGCATCAAAATGAGCGATGCCGCCACGCATCTTCTCCTTAATGGCTTTCGTTCTGACAATGACACTGATTGCTTCAATTAAGACAGCCATATGATATGCCTCCTCCTTGATCGGTCCAGTGCCTGGGGAGATTTTTGCCGACGCCCCCATTCCTCTTTGCCCTCGGGGTGTAGCAAAAGAAAATGCCTCTGGGGATGGTTCTTATAGGGTCAAGGAGCTGAGGTCAGAGGCGACGAGGGACGGTGATGTTTGCGAGCCGGACAGGACTGACTGGATGTAGATGCTGAGTGTCGAGAAGCAGACTCGAGCATCGAATTGAGAGTGCCCGCATATTGGGAGGGGCGGGGCATCAGGTCGCTCCTAATCATCCGCAAATCGTTGCTATCACATATTTTCCTTACCTGGGTCGTGCCTTGTCCGTGCCTTATTGGAGCAGACCCTGGAGACGTGCTGGAGCCCGCCAGCGAAGGCTTTCCCTCGGGAAACTCCCTGAACCACGGAGTTATGGCCATCAGCAGGTGCCAAGGATCATCAGGGACGCTGGGAAGCTTCCACCTACGGATCAGAAGGCCAGGGGTTCGAATCCCTTCGGGCACACCACAGAAACTCCCTCCCAGAGGGAGTTTTTCATTTTGGGCACGCGCACGGTCAGGGGCGCGTGCCTTGTTCGTGCCTTACGGCGTGGGACGGGCATTAAATTCTCAGACATGCTGGGTCCGCCGGCCGCTTCTTGCACCATTGAGGACGACTGAACTGAGTGCCTCGGCCGCTGCCATCGGGTTGCAGAAGTTGAACGCCTCGCCGGACACGCACGCTGGGCTGACGGTATCTCCTTCCTGAGGTGCCCCTTTCAGTACCGGAAACTCGGGTTCAATCGCGTCTGGCACGCGAAAAAACCGTTGCGTGGCTCTATTGATAACGGCGTAAATCCGCATCACCTGTGCTGTCCTCCAAGGTGTCCTGGCCAGCGTCCCTCCAACACAAGAGAGTGACGAGTAATGTCAACTTACGCCGGTGTCAATAGATGACGTTGGAGAGAATGTCGTAATTTTTGACGGTCTGGACGGTAAAAAGCTGAAGATGTCCGGTGCTGAAGAGGCAAGGTCTACTTGGTCGGGAGGCCGGAAATTTCTGCCAGGAAGTGCAGGTGCTCACGTAGCTTGACGCGTTGCACTGTCTCTGCCGATGGCTCACCACCCATTGTAATCGGCGGGAAAAACCCGAAACACTCCTCACTTGTAAGGAGCGGGTCTACAGGCATCAGATCCTCGTAGACTTCCCCGTAAAGGCTGTACTGATACGAAACGTCATCCAGCAAGACCTCCTCGAAGAGGGCACTTGCGTGCCCCAGTGTGTGGAAATTGTCGGTCACGTCGATATAGCCGGCAACAGTCGCATTTTCCAGATTCGAGAAAATGTACGGGTAGCCGAACACCGTGGTCATGAACGGGAACAGTTCCGGCCCTTCGTAGACGCCGTCGTCGTCCCGCATCAACCGAAACCAAGGCATGTAACTCTCCTGCCATTTCTCCGGGTCGATCACGCGGAAAAAGCCGTTTCTGGATGTGCAGATGCCATACTCTTCGTAAATATGGCGGATCACCGGGTGATTGATCGTCATGGCAGGTCGGAGAACCGGCCCGGCTGGCTTGTCGAAGTACATGGAGAAGAATTCTTCAATCATGGTCATCCTTGGCGAGTCATCCTTGTCGAACGTCGACTGTAATAGGCGACATGCTGACCGTCGCGTAGTTACTGTGGGAGACGTACGGTCGGACGTGATCTTCGATCTTACGGACGAGGCCCTTCCAGCCCGCTCCAGTTGAAGAGTTGATCCGCGTGACACCGTAAGCGTCAAGGCCCGAGCCAGGGAACACGGTTGCGGAGCCGCCGCCGACCTGATCAAGAGAATGGAGCATGCTCTTGTACACGTCTACCGGTCCGAACGCCTGTCTGCCGAAGGGCTTGAGCCACGCGTTCGTCTGGGGTATTTCGCTGTTCCCGGTCATCAGGGCCTTGAAGCCGTCATACTTGACTATCAACCCGAGGCTGTTCACGTTCTGTTCGTTGACCGGCAGGCCCGGCGGTATGGCCAGGACCCAAACTTTGACCTCGCCAGGACTCCCGCTGCATGAGGAAGGATCGTGCCTTGTGCGTGCCTTACCCGGGCAGGCCTCACAGGCGCTCCAAGACCTTCGAAGGACAGCAGGTGACCTGAGAAACCCCGTTAAGTACACTGCGTTTATCTTTTAGATAAACCGCGCGGAGCGCGTAGCAGAGGAAGTATGTTGAAGCGGGAATGGAGAGGTTCCGGCGCCTTCCCGGAATCTCGCAATGTTAGCTTCGACGTACTTAAAAGCACTGTTGAGGGCATCTACGGGTGCCAAGGGTCATCAGGGACGTTTGAAAGCTGCCACCTACGGATCAGAAGGCCAGGGGTTCGAATCCCTTCGGGCACACCACCACAGCAGAGCCCCCGCCACGCGTGGGTGTTTCGCTCTTGCGACCCGCGCCGTGCTGCTGCCCTGGCGCCGCACCCCACCATCCCCACTTGCAATTTCCGCCTGAACCCTGTAGCCTCTTTCGGCTGGGCAACGAGTGCCCGCAACAAAAGCGCCAGCAACACATAGGACGTGCCCGTAGCTCAGCTGGATAGAGCGTCTGACTACGGATCAGAAGGCCAGGGGTTCGAATCCCTTCGGGCACACCATAGAAACTCCCCCTCCCAGAGGGGGATTTTTCATTCCTGCGCTCCGGATACTCCCAGGATCCCGGGCCAGCCGCGTCGCTCCAGTCACGGACCTCAAGCCTGACTCAGCAGGTGGCAGTAGGGTTGCAGGTCGCCCACGTAGATTTCTGAGGTCAGCTCGTCTCCTCCCAGCGGGACAGCTGGGCTCAGGCAGTAGCAGGTGGTGGCGTTAATATGGTGGCCTGCCTCCCACATCTCCTGATGACGTGCGAACAGGACATCATCCTCGATGTACTCCGCCTCGCTCAGCGTCATGATGGCGGTGTGGAAGGAATCTGCAATCAGTAGAAGCTCCCTGTTCGTTGGCGAGAAGAAGAAACAGCGTCCACTCCGGTCGAACAGGTGAAAGTCGCCAAACGAAGTCCGCGCGAATGGAATCAGGCTCCGGTCAAGGTCAAACATCGGCGCAAACCAGCCGGTTTCCTGCGGATGGACCAGCCACACGAACCCATCCTCGCGAGAGCCGAATCCGACTTCCTGCCAGAACAGCCGCAGGAACTCCGGATACTCGCGCAGGGTGTCGGCAGCAGGCTTCACCGCGCCGATGACCGTCCCGAACTGCTGGCGAAAGTAGAGGATAGCCTCGGTATCTGGCGTCATGGATGCGACCTCACGTTGAGAGAAACGGGCCGTGACCTGTGCACGACTGGCCGTCAACGGCTGTACAGACGTCGGATCAGCGCGGCGTCCAGCGGAAGGTAGGTGTCACGGACATTCAGCGTGATCGGCAGAGCACTCGCGGCAATCGCTTCGAGCACGCGGCGGACACCCTGTGATGGAAGTTCCTCGGCGTGGCCGATCAGTTGATGGATGCTCACGGGATCAGGTCGTTCAGACCTCAGCGCAAGCATCTGATTGTCAGTGGCGTCGTGAAGGGTCAGATTGACGGTCGTGTCGCCCGACCCGCAGATGTAACGGACGATCAGTGACGTGCGGGTTCGCCGCAGACTGAACTCGGCCTGGTACGGCACGGCCCAACCCTGCTCGAACAGGATGCCGAACGTCCCCGAGGGCTGCCAGCCGCGTGCCAGCATGACCTGAACAAAGGTGTCCAGGTCGCGGCGTTGCAGCGCCGAGAGGTCTGATGCTCTGAGATGCGCCATGGGATCAGTGACGGGTCCGGCTCATGCGGATTCCGTCTGTTTCGTCGACCACCCGGAACTTCACCGGATTGCCAGTTCCACGTCCGGAATCCGCCCGGCTTCCACTCGCTCTGCTCTGATTGGAGGGTTTGCTAAAACCGTTCAATCGGAGTGTCAGACGGACCCCGTCCCGCTGGCGTCCTGTGACCGGGGTGCCTGGGCGTCTCGCAGCAGCGGCAGCCCTCGGGTCTGGTCGGCGGTCAGGCCGGTGGCGTGTTCGAGGTCGGTGACGGTCCGTTCGAGTTCGCGTAGCAGGGCGCGCAGGCGCGGCTGGGTGTGGGTGGCGGGCGCGGCCTGGTAGTGGTCGCTCAGCAGGCGGTAGTACTGCATGGTGCCGGCGTGTCCCTGCCCGAAGCGGTCGAAGTACGCGTGGCGCTGGTCGGTGGGGAGTGCGCTCACGTCGGCGAGGATGGTGCGGGCGTTGTGCAGTTTGTCGGCGGCGCTGACGAGGAGTGAGGCGGCGCTTTTGTGGTGCAGGCCGCTCAGGTATTCGGTCTTGCGGGCGGGCCAGGGGCGTTTGGGCTGGCCGGGGGCGGGGGTGTCGTCGGTGGCGTCGTCCACGAGGCGGGCGACGCTCTCCCCGAACGTTCCGGCGATCTGTTCGCGCAGGTGGGTGGGTGTGTGGCCGGTGTTGGCGGGGCCGTCTTCGAGGGCGTCGTGGAGGAGTGCGGCGACGGCCTGATCCTCGGTCGCGCCGTATTCCAGGGCGATGGATGCCACGCCCAGCAGGTGCGACAGGTACGGAACGGTGGGTGTGGCGCTGCCGGTGACCTTGCGGTACTGCCCGGCGTGCCAGTGGCTGGCGAGGGTCAGGGCGGCCGTGAATCGGTCGGTCAGTGGGAAGCTGGTCTGTGTGTCGGTGTGGGGGAGGTCGGTCATGCCTTCACCATACGGGGCGCGTCTGTGCGCCTGCGGGGCAGGTGCGTGGGGTGGGGAAGAGGGCCGTTACGGGGAAAGGAGCGTCCGCACGGCAGGAATGTGCGGTTTCTGGCATTCGTTGGTGGCGTTCTATGAGGTGACTGGTCAGTAAGTTTTATGTGAGTTCACTGGGTTTATGGTTCAGGGACGTTGAACGGTGGGCCAACCGTGACGAAGGAGGAACGACCTATGGATCACTCTCAGATGGTGAGCGCGCAGTGGAACAGCTCGTACATCGTGCTGTCCTACATCATTGCGGCGCTGGCTTCGTACGTCTCGCTGGAACTCGCGGGACGCGCCGGACAGAACTTCACTCAGAGCACCAGCCGCTTCTGGCTGGTTGCGCAGGCACTGGTGCTCGGGTACGGCATCTGGGCCATGCACTTCGTGGGCATGCTGGCCTACCAGGTGGACGTGGCCGCCAGCTTCAACACGGGTCTGACCGTGTTCTCCGGCCTGATCGCCGTGGCCATGATCTACCCCGCGCTGCGCATCCTGCATGCCGGACCCCTGACCCTGGGCCGCCTGGCTGCCGCCGGGTCGATCGCCGGTCTGGGGATCGTGGTCATGCACTACACCGGCATGGCCGCCTACCAGATGCCCGGCACGGAAGCGCAGATCGTGTGGTTCCCGCTGATCGCGTCGGTCCTGATTGCCGTGGGCGCCAGCATGGTCGCGTTCTTCCTGTTCCGCCTGCTGTCCAGTGAATGGGTCAGCCGCCAGACCCGCATGGGCCTGTTCGGCGTGAAGCTCGGCGCGGGCCTCGTGATGGGCGCCGCCGTGATCGGCATGCACTACACCGGCATGGCCGCCCTGAACTATCACGTGGTCGACGAGATGAAGACCGGACTGGCGTCCGGCGGCGTGGACACCTCGCTGCTGGCCCTGATCGTGGGTGTCGTGTCGTTCCTGCTGATCGGTCTGGCCGTCACGAGCATCCTGATGGACGCCGGGCGCGGCGGCGACCTGGACGAGATGGACTTCGGTTCCGGCAGCGCCGCCGACTGACCCGGCCGACTGACCCCCGCCCGCTGCGGGCCGCGCGCCCACCTCTTCTGTTTCCGTCTTCCCGTTTCGCCCCCTCCCCGGAAAGGTTTTCCGGTTGCGCCCGGCCCCACCCAGTGGGGCGCGGCCCCCAAAGGAAGTTGAATCTGCATGGCACGAATCCTGATCGTTGATGACTCCCCCGCCGACCTGAAATTCATGGAAGCCGCCCTGAACGGCAGCGCCCACACCGTCACCGCCCTGAACGACCCCGCGCAGGTGGAAGCCGTGGCCGAGCAGGTCAAACCCGACCTGCTGATGGTGGACGTCGTGATGCCCGGCCGCAACGGCTACGAGGTCGTGCGCGGCCTGCGTCGCCAGCCCGGCATGGAGTCCCTGAAGGTCGTGTTCGTGTCCAGCAAGGGCAACGAAACCGACGTGAAATGGGGCCTGCGTCAGGGAGCCGACGATTACATCGTCAAGCCCTACACCCCGGACCAGCTGCACGGCGTGATCGCCAAACTGATCGGCTGATGCCCGACGCGCTGCTGGTCCGCATTCAGGGCGAGAGGCTGGCCCTGCCCCTCTCGGGCGAGCAGACCATCGCCGAACTCGGACCGGTCGCGCCCCTCCCGAACGGCGAGCCGCTCCTGCTGGGCCTGACCACCGTGCAGGGGCGCGCCGTGCCGCTGGTGAACCTCGCCCCGCTGCTGCCCGGCGAACCTGCCGCCGACGAGCCCCGCCTGATGGTCCTGACCAGCCTCGAAGGGGACCGCGTGGCCCTGCTGGTCAACGAGGTGTTCGGCGTCACGGCGCTGCCCACCCCGCCCGTCAGCAGCGCCCTGCTGATCGACTTGCCCGGCGGTCCGCTGCTGAACCCGCCCGTGCTGGCCCGCGAACTGCGCGACTCCCTGGGCTGACCCCCGCCCGCCTTCCTGTCCGTCCCTGCCCGCCCCCCGCTCCGCTGCCCCCAGGCCGCTCCCTTCCCCCCGGAGGTTCACCCATGCAACTCCAGTTCCAGACTGCCCGACTGTCCCGCCCTTCCCGCACCGCCCAGGATCAGCGCGTCGGCTGGCTGGGACAACTGCGCGTGGGTCAGAAACTCTCGCTGACCGCGCTGGCCTTCGGCGTGCCGCTGACCATCCTGGTGAGCATCATGCTGGCCGGGCAGCAGAGCAACATCAGCTTCGCGCAGCGCGAACTGAGCGGCCTGCAACTGTTCGGGCCGCTCAGCGCCATCAGCAACAACGTGAACGCCTTCATGGACGGCGCGCTCGAAGGGGACACCGCCCGCGCCGAGAAGTCCGCCGCTGGCGTGGACGCCGCGCTGGACGCCCTGGAACCCATGGTGGACCCCATCTACCGCAGCCGCATCGAGGAGTTCCGCAAGGAGTGGAAGGTGCTGCCCGACGCCATCGGCACGCAGGCCGACCTGAGCATCGTGCAGGCCTTCAGCAGCCTGACCGCCAACTACCAGCGCGGCATGACCGAGGACGCCCTGACCCAGTCGGGCCTGATGCTCGACCCGGTCGCCGACACCTTCTTCACCATGGACGCCACGCTGCGAATCCTGCCGGAAATCCTGACCCGCCTGCACGTGGCCAGCCTGACCGCCGAGGCGGGCCTGCGCGAACCCGGTGACGACAGCGCCTACCTGGAACTGATCCGCCGCCTGAACGTGCAGATGGAAAGCGCGCTGGTCGCCTACCAGTCCAGCGTGGAACGCGCCGTGCGCGTGAACCCCGCCCTGGAAGACACCCTCGGGAAGTCCGCGCAGACCTTCGCGGACTCCCTGACCCCGGTCCTGGCCGACCTGAACGCAGCGGTCGAGAAAGGCACCCTGAACGGCGTGAACGCCAGCAGCATCGAGGACGGCGCGTCACTGAAAGGCACCGCCACCCTGAACGTGGGCACCAAGGTCCTGGGCGGCCTGCTGCAAGAGCGCGTGGACGACGCCAGACGGCAACTGCTGATCGCGCTGACGCTGGTGGCCGCCGCGCTGATCCTGGCGTTCACGCTGCTGATCCGCCTGTCACGCTCGATCGTCAAGCCCCTCTCGGAACTGACCCGCGCCAGCCGCGCCCTGACCCAGGGCGACCTGAACGTGCAGGTGCCCGTGCAGACCCGCGATGAACTGGGCTTCATGGCCTACACCTTCAACAACGCGACCGCGCAGCTGCGCGCCAACGAACAGAAGAACGTCGCCGAACGTGAAGAAGCGCAGCGCCTGCAGGGCAACATCGGCTCGTTCCTGGACGTGACCATGGACATCGCGGGCGGCGACCTGACCCGCCGCGGCGTCGTCAGTGAGGACGTGCTGGGGAACGTCGTGGACTCCATCAACGTGATGGTCGACGAGCTGGGCGCCGTTCTGGGCGAGGTGCAGAAAGCCTCGGCGTCCGTGACGTCCGCCAGCCGCGAGATGCTGGGCACCACCGACCAGATCGTGCGCGGCGCCGACACCACCACCGCCGAAACGCGCCGCGTGGCCGAGCAGGTGCAGGCCGTGACCGAAGGCTTCCGCGAGATGGCCGACGCCGCCCGCCAGAGCGCCGAATCCGCCCGCCAGGCGCTCGCGGCCTCCCAGCAGGGTCGCGAGGCCGTGCTGGGCACCCTGGACGGCATGCAGAACATCCGCCGCGAGGTGCAGGGCGTGTCCCGCCGAATCAAGACGCTGGGTGAACGCTCGCTGGAAATTCAGGAAATCGTGGACACCATCTCGCGCCTGTCCAGCCAGACCAACCTTCTGGCACTGAACGCCTCCATCGAGGCGGCCGGTGCAGGGGCCGCCGGCAGCCGCTTCGCGATCGTGGCAGACGAAGTGCGTAAACTCGCGGACTCCTCCGCGCAGGCCACCGCGCGCATCGCCAGCCTGATCCGCACGGTGCAGCTGGAAATCACGGAGGTCGTCACCAGCGTGGAAGACGGCACCCGCGAGGTGGAACAGGGCTACCGCGTCGCCGCGACCGCCGGGGAGCGCATCGAGGAACTGGGCACGCTGGCCGCGCAGGCCGCGCAGTTCGCGGAACGAATCAACGCCGCCACCACCGAACAGGTGCGCAGCGTCGAGCAGGTGAGCGAATCGGTGCAGCAGATCGGTCAGGTGGCCGAGCAGTCGCACGAGAGCGTGCAGCAGGGCCGTGACGCCGCGCAGCGCCTGCAGCACCTCGCGCAGAACCTGCTGCAGAGCCTGTCGCGCTTCAAGCTGCCCAGCTGAACGTACGGGGGTCACGCCTGCCCGCGTGGCCCCCTGTCCCTCCGCCCGCCCCCCTTCACGCCCTGAGAGGAAACCAGCCATGACGTCCGTTCCCTACAACCCGGTCACCCTGGACGCGGACCTGACCGCCACGTACCTGCAAGACGCCCGCAGCGTCACGGCCGGGCTCGAGGACGCGACCGTCGACCTGTGGATGCCCACCACCCGCATGCAGGCCATGGAAACCCTGTGGGTGCTCGGCCACCGCCTGCAGGGCACCGCCGGCCTGTACGGCTACCCGCAGACCGCCGCGCTGGCCGGCCTGCTCGAACGCCTGATGGAAGGCCGCGCCAGCTTCCCCGAGACGGCCGTGCCGCACATCACCGAGGTGCTCGAACGCGCCGTGGGGTGCCTGAACACCGCCCTGGACCGCATCGAACGCGGCGAGGGCGAGGGCGACGTGGGCCTGATGTTCGCGCACAAGGACGGCCCGCAGCACGTCACGGCGCTGCTGCAGGCCCATCCCTTCGAACTCAAGGCCCGCGACGCCCTGAGCGATCTGCGCGAGGAGCAACCCTTCGCGGTCATCAACGCACCCATCTGGGAGGACTTCGGGCCGGAAGCGGCCGAACTGACCGCCGCGCTCCGCCAGGGCCTGGATTCGGACACCCCGGACCTGACCGCGCTGTTCCGCGCGGCGCACACCCTGAAAGGCAGCAGCGCCATGGTGGGGTTGCAGGACCTTGCGGACACCGGTCACGCCCTGGAAGACCTGATGTCCAGCGCCCGGGAGGACGGCATTCCCCTGGACCGCGCGCTGCCGCTGCTCGAGGACGGCCTGAACGTGGCCGAGGCGGTCCTGGCTCACGCCGAGGGCCGCCTGGGCTCGCAGACGGACCGCGTGCAGACCTACCGCGCCAGCGTGGCCGCGCTGCTGGGCGGTCAGGCCCCGGCCCTGCCGGTCCCGGTCACGCCCACCGACACCGCCCGCAGCGAAACCCGCCTGAGCGTGCGCGTGGACAGCGCCCGCCTGGACGGCATGCTGGACGACGTGGCCGGACTGGTCGCCAGCCGCGCCCGCCTGAACGGCCTGTTCCTGCGCCAGCAGGCGCTCTCTGGAAGCCTGGACGCCGCGCACGAACGCGTGCAGCGCACCGTGCGCGACTTCGAGGAACGCTACCTGAACCCCCACCTGACACCCGGCGGCAGCATGGGCGCAGGCATGGGAGCGGGCAACGCCGGTGCAGGAGGCCCAACCGCCCGCCCGGCCGGGGACCTGCAACTCCAGGACCGCCTCGCGGACTTCGGGGCGCTGGAACTCGACACGTACGACGACCTGAACATCCTGGCGCGCGCCGTGACCGAACTGAGCGCCGACCTGACCGAGATCCGCGCCCAGACCGCGCAGGGCATCAGCGCGCTGGGCGACGAACTGACCAGCCTGGAAAAACTGACCCGCCAGCTGCGCGTGGAACTCAGCCGCGCCCGCCTGCTGCCGGTCAGCCGCGTCACCGCGCCCCTGCACCGCTGGGCGGGCCGCCGCGACGACCTGACCCTCACCATTCACGGCGAGGACAGCCTGATCGACGCGCAGCACGCCGGACCGCTGGGCGAGGCGCTGCTGCACCTGCTCACCAACGCCGCCGTGCACGGCGGGCAGGCGCCGGAAGAACGCGCCGCGCAGGGCAAACCCGGCCGCCTGCAGGTCAGCGTGAACGCCCGCGTGGCCGACGGACACCTCAGCGTGACCGTGCAGGACGACGGACGCGGACTGAACTTCGACGCCCTGCGCCAGCGCGCCCTTCAGTCCGGGCACGCCAGCGCCGGGGAACTCGCCGCGTACACCGACGACCAGACCGCGCAACTGGTGTTCCTGCCGGGCCTCAGCACCGCCGGGCAGGTCACGCAGGAAGCCGGACGTGGCGTCGGCATGGACGCCGTACGCGACGCCATCGCCCGCATGGGCGGCCGCGTGAACCTGCGCAGCCAGCCCGGCCAGGGCACCGCCATCACCCTGCACGTCCCGGTCGCGCAGCAGATCACGGACGTGCTGGTCATGCGCGTCGGCACGCAACGCGTCGCCATCCTCGCCTCGCAGATGCAGGGCATGAGCGTCCTGGACGGCGAGGCCCCCGCCGGCAGCGTGGACCTGAACGACCTGTGGGGCGAGGCGCCCGCCAGCGTCCGCTACGTGGCCCGCGTCGCGCTGGCCGGCGAGCACGGCGCCGGGACCCTGCACCTGCTGGTCGACGAGTTCCTGAGCCTCGAGGAAATCGTGCTGCGTCCCGCCGGGCAACTGCTGGGCAACCTGGGGTACCTGAGCGGCATGACCACCCTGAACGACGCGTCGGGCCGCGCCTTCCCGGTCGCGATTCTCGACCCGGCCGGACTGGCGCAGGCCAGCGCCCGTGGCGTGCGCCGCGCCGAGCGCCGCACGGCCGCCCCCACCGCCGCCGCGCACATCCTGCTGGTCGACGACAGCCTCAGCGTGCGCCGCCACGTGGGCCGCAGCCTCGAACGCTTCGGCTTCCAGGTCACCACCGCCAGCGACGGCCAGGAAGCCCTGGAACGCCTGCTGGCCGGGGAACGCGCCGACCTGCTGCTCAGCGACCTCGAGATGCCCCGCATGAACGGCTTCGAGCTCCTGCGCGCCGTACGCAGCAGCCCCGCGCACACGGGACTGCCGGTCGTGATCATGACCACCCGCGCCGGCGAGAAACACCAGCAGCTTGCCATGGAACTCGGCGCCAGCGACTACCTCGCCAAACCCGCCGAGGAACGCCTGCTGCAACGCCGCCTGACCGCGCTGCTGCCCGCCGGGAAGGTGAGCGCATGACCTGGGGAGGTTCCGACAGCTGCTGCCTGGTGGTCTCGCCGCACCTGTCACGCGCCCTGTCACACGCCGCGCTGATCGAAGTGGCCGGCTGGACCGCCACCACCGCCGCCGGGGGCCTGCACGCCCTGACGCAGATCGAACGCGAGAAACCGTACCTGGTGATCATCGACCCGCACCTCGAGGACCTCAGCCCGGCCGACCTGCACGAGATCCTGCGGGACGACCCGGCCAGCGCCGAGACCATCGTCCTGATTCCCGGCGCGCAACTGCCCAAACGCTACGGCGGCCCGCACGACGTGACCGTGCCCGCCGGACTGAGCGTGCCCGAGGGCCTGGCCCGCGCCCTGGCCCGCCTGGGCGAACTGACCGCGCCCCGCTGGGCCGACCCGGACGCCGCCGCCATGCACGGCACCCTGACCTCGCTGGGCCTGACCGACGTGCTGCTGTGCACCCAGGACCTGCAACTGACGGGCCTGCTGATCCTGCACCTGGGCGCGCAACCCGCGCACCTGGTGCTGCGCCGGGGTGAGATCATCGACGCGGAATTCGCGGACCTGAACCCCACCCAGGCCGCCACGCACCTGCTGACCGTCTCCGGGCCCGGCGAGTTCCGCTTCCACCTGATTTCCCCCGACGCCCTGAACGGGTACCCTAAACAGATCACGCTTCCCACGTCCCGCCTGCTGATGGAAGCCGCCGTGCAGATCGATCATTCTCAGGCAACATCACCCAACGCCGCCCTGGAGGCCTCATGAACCCGTCTGACCTGCCCCCCACCCCCACCACCATCCTGGTCGTCGACGACAGCGTCAGCGTCCGCAAGGCCCTGGAACGCATCCTGGCCCCGCAGGGCTACGTGGTCCGCATGGCCGACAGCGCCGAGAACGCCCTGCTGAACCTCGAACCGCTGCCCGACATGATCCTGGCCGACATCCTGATGCCCGGCATGAGCGGCCTGGAACTGGCCCGCATCCTGGGTGACCGTCAGCTGAACATTCCCGTGATGCTCATGAGCGGCATCGTGGACGACGTGACCCAGCGTGACGCCAGCAACGCCGGAGCCTGCGGCGTGCTGCGCAAACCCTTCACGCCCACCGAACTGCTGCCCGCCATCGAACCGCACCTGCAGGCCGCCCTCGCGCGGCGCCAGGACACCCCCGCCAGCAGTGATCCTGTCCCGGCGGTCAGTGAGCCCGCCCCGGTTCCTGCCCCGCAGGCCGCCGCTGCCCCTGCCGTGCCTGCCCCCGCCGCACCGGTGCCCGCCTCACCCGCACCGGCCGCCCCGACGCACACCCACAGCGGGCCGCTGGCCTCGCTGCGCGCCGTTCCCGGCGTGCTCGGCGCGGTGCTGTACGACGCCGACGGCGAACGCCAGGACGCGTTCGGCGAGGCCCTCTCCGAGAACTTCGGCATGTACGCCCGCTTCCTGGTGACGGCCGCCGCCACCGCCAGCTTCCACCTGAACCGCGGCGACCTGAGCGGCGTACAGGTCACGTACGGCCAGCAGACGCTGCTGCTGACCCCCTACCGCGACGGGCAGCTCGTGACGCTGCTGGCCGCCGCCAGCGACGCCGCCGCCGTGCACGGCTGGCAGGGCGCCCAGCTGAACTGATACGGACTCCGAGTGAATGGCTTACAAAGCCGTTCAATCCGAGCGAAACGAGTGGGAAACAAACGGAACCCGTACGAGGAGGGGGGCATCTGGGCACGTACCCGGATGCCCCCCTTCCTGTCCGGAATCCGGGTGCCCGTCAGCGGCGCAGCCAGCCCATCAGCGGCGCAGCCAGGGGGTGGCCCAGCGGGTCACGGCGGGCATGACGAGGTAGGTCATGGACAGCACGACCACGATCATCTGCGGCAGCGCCCGCACGGGCATGGGCCAGTGCCCCAGCCAGGGTTTCAGGGCCTCCCCGAACAGCCATGACGTGCTGACGCTCACCGGGTACAGCGCCGCGAGGGTCAGCAGCGCCATCTTCCAGCGGGGCGGCTGGCGCAACCTGGGCGCGGCGGGCGGCGTGAACCAGAAGTCCAGGCCCGGTTGTTTCTCGAAACTGACGTGCTCGTCGACCAGCGGCGCGATGCGCGCGAGCCAGTCGGCGCGTTCCGGCGAGAGTTCCCAGTCGGCAGCGGCACTCAGGGACTCGAAACGGGCCAGCAGGGTGTACTCGTGCTCGCCGGGCGGGGGGCGCACGACGCCGGTGCCCCGGTGACCGGGAATGCGGGCCAGCAGGGCGTTCGCCTCGGTCAGCAGGGATTCGTACTCGGCTTCCCGGCCGGGGCGGATGCGGCGGCGGACGACCAGACTGACCGGGTCGCTGGGGCGGTGATCGTTCAGGTGCAGGTCGTTCATGCGTGGGTCGCGGCGTTCACGCCGGGTCGCGGGGCAGGCGGCTCTCGATGGCGCGGGCGTGCGCCTCGAGGCCCTCGGCGCGCGCCAGGGTCGCTCCGGCCGGGCCGATGCGGCGCAGCGTGCCCTCGTTCAGGCCCACGACCGAGATGATGTTCTGGAAGTCCCGCACGTTCACGGGGCTCATGAAGCGGGCGGTGCCGCCGGTCGGCATGACGTGACTCGGCCCGGCCACGTAATCGCCCAGCGCCTCCATGGAGTACTCGCCGATGAACACCCCCCCGGCGCGCTGCACCTGCCCCAGCAGGCTCCAGGGGTCGCGGGTCAGCAGGCACAGGTGCTCGGGGGCGTACAGGTTGGCGAGGTCCAGCGCCTCGTCCAGCGTGCCGGCCAGCACGACCTTCATGCGCGCCGACACGCTGTCCCGCGCCCAGCCCCGGTTGGGTTCCGGCAGCGCCTCCAGTTGCCCGTTCAGTTCGGCCTGCACGCGCAGCAGCAGCTCGCGGCTGGTGGACACCAGCACGGGTTCCGCGCCGTTGTGCTCGGCCTGGGCGAGCAGGTCGGCGGCCACGTGGCGCGGGTCGGCGCTGTCGTCGGCCACGACCAGCGTCTCGGTCGGGCCGGGCAGACTCTCGATGCCGGTCTGGCCGTACACGAGGCGCTTGGCGATCACCACGAACAGGTTGCCCGGCCCAGCGATCTTGTCCACGGCGGGAATGCTGGCCGTGCCGTACGCGAGCGCCGCGATGGCCTGCGCGCCCCCGGCGCGGAACACCTGATTCAGGCCCAGTTCGCGCGCCGCGACCAGGATGGCCGGGTGCACGCTGCCGTCACGGGCGGGCGGCGTGGTGACCACGATGTCCGTCACGCCCGCCACCTGCGCGGGCACCGCCGTGTGAATCAGGGTGCTGATCAGCGGGGCCAGCCCGCCCGGCACGTACACGCCCACCCGGCCGAGCGGGCGCACCAGTTGCCCCAGCGCGCCGTCCGGGCCGTGGTTCAGGAACCCATGCGCGGGCTGCTGCTCGTAGAAGGCGCGCACGCGGGCGATGGCGGTCCGGATGGCGGCGTGCAGGTCGGCGGGCACGCTGGCGGCGGCCAGTTCGTCGGCGCTGACGGCCAGGGTGTCCGGGCGGGCGCCGTCCAGGCGTTCGGTCCAGTCGCGCAGGGCGTCGTCGCCGCGCGCGCGGACGTCGGCCAGGATGCGCTCTGCGACCTGCGTGGGGCTCAGGGCCTCGCCGAAGGTCGCCTCGATGCGGGCCAGGACGGCGTCCGGTACGGGCAGGTCATTGAAGGTGCGCGTCAGGGCGCGGCGGGCGTCAGGGCCTTCCAGAACTTGCATGATCACTCCAGGGTTGGGGCAGGGGACAGGGGGGGGAGGGGAGAAGGTCCGCCGGGCCAGTCAGGCGGGCAGGTCAGGGGGGCAGGTCAGGCGCGGCGGCGGCGGGGAGCGTTCCCGTTCGGGGCGCCGCCAGCCGGGGCGCGGCGGGCCGCTCCGGCCGACACGTTCGCCTCGACCGGGCCGAAATCGGTGGGTTGAATCAGGCGTGTCAGGCGCCACGGCGCGGCCTGTTCCACGAACACGTACGCGCCGCCGGGCCGCAGGTAGAACCCGCTGCACACCGCGCCCGCGATCTCCTGGTCCGGCAGCCGCTGAATCAGCACCCGGCCGCCCGTCAGTTGCGCGTGCGTCCGTTCGGGTGTGGCCGGGTCCGTGTGCGCCGGGTCGCGGGCCACCAGGGCGCGCAGCCACAGCAGCAGACTGACCGGATCCTGGTACTCGGTGGTCAGGGGGGCGCTGGCCTCATCGCGACCCTGCCGCAGCGTGACCGTCCCGGCGCGCCGGTCGAAGTTCACCTCGAAGGCCGCGCGGCCGCGCCCGTCCCCCTCGGCGTACCCCAGACTGGTGTGCTGACGCGGGTGGACGCGGCTGGTCTGCACGCGCCGGATCTCGGGCAGCACCCCGCCGAAATCGGTCTGTACGCGCGCCACGACGGCGCTGCGTTCCGGGTGAATGGCCCAGTGCTGCTCTCCGGCGTAACGGCCGCCGAGGGTCAGGGTCAGCGTGAACGCTTCCGGCGCGGCGTACAGGCCGTCCGGCAGCGGGGTGGGCGCCGGTCCGTTCACCCGTTCCGGGCGCTCAGCAGCGGCCAGAAGCTCTCGCCCGGCCCGCTCCAGTCGGCGCCGAGCGCGTCGGCGGCGGTGGCGCCCACGTCCGCGAAGGTGGCGCGTTCGCCCAGGTCCACGCCCGCCGCGCCGCCCGCGTGCGCCAGCAGCAGTCCGTACTCGCGGGTGTGATCCGAGCCCTTCCAGGTGGGGTCGTTCCCGTGGTCACTGATGACGATCAGCGCGCCCCCGGCGGGCACGGCGGCGATCAGGTCCGGCAGGGCCGCGTCGAACTGCGCGAGGCAGGCGCTGTAGCCCTGCGGGTCGCGGCGGTGCCCGAAGCGACTGTCGAAATCCACCAGGTTCGTGAAGATCAGGCCCGAGGTGCCCTCGGCGGCCGCGCGGCGCATCCGCTCCAGCGTCTTGATGATGCCGTCGGCGTTGTCGTCGGTGTGGATCTCCTCGGTGAAGCCCCGGTGCGCGTAGATGTCCGGAATCTTCCCGATGCCCACGACCGCCCGCCCGGCGTCCTTCAGGGCGTCCAGCACGGTGGGCGGCGGCACGAGGCTGAAGTCCTTGCGGTGCTCGTTCACGCGCTCGAACGGCAACTCGCCCCGGAACGGGCGGGCGATCACGCGGGCCACGGCGTACTCGCCCTGCAGGATCTCGCGCGCGGCGGCGCACCACGCGTACAGCGTCTCCAGCGGCACCACGTCCTCGTGCGCGGCAATCTGGAACACGCTGTCCGCGCTGGTGTACACGATGGGCTTGCCGGTTCGCACGTGCTCCTCACCGAAGTCCAGCAGCACGTCGGTGCCGCTGTACGGGCGGTTGCACAGGTGCCCGGTGCCGGTCGCCGCGTCGAAACGGTCCATCACGGCGGGCGGGAAGCCGTCCGGGAACACCTGGAATGCGTGTTCCAGTTGCACGCCCATGAACTCCCAATGGCCGGTGCTGGTGTCCTTGCCGGGACTGACCTCCCGCATCCGCCCGAACGCTCCCTGCGCGGGCACGGCCGGGACAGTCGCCGGGTCCGTGTGAACGGTCGGCACGTGGGCCAGGCCCAGCGCCGCGAGGTTCGGAAGATGCACGGGCGCGGCCTGCAGGGTGTGGTTCAGGGTGTGCGCCCCGGTATCCCCGAAGCTCGCGGCGTCCGGCAGTTCGCCGGCACCCACGGAATCCAGTACGACAATCGTCAGCAACATGCCGCCCAGTCTAGAGCATTTACCCCAAATCCAGGCTCTTTAGCGTTGAGTGAATTGAGTGAATTCTGCCGATCAGGACGGAGAATAAGCTACCCGCGAGGGGTGTTTTTCGTGCCGGTTCACTTCTCTGTTGTTGCTGTCCGTACTGCGAGATGCTTATGTATGGCTGAGAATCGGGGAATTTTGCAGGAGGTCCGATGAATTATTTTCTCTTGCAGACTGATATGACTGCGGGCTCTTGATGGCCGGGAAGCCAAGCCAAGATCCAACGACCTTCATTCTTGTCTCGCCACTCCGCAGCCATCAGAATATCGTATTTGGTTTCTTTGATCAATGTAAAGCCGGCTTTCGCAAATCCCTTTTTAGCCTCTGAAAAGCTAGAGGGGCCGTTCTTCACGAATCCAAGTTTCTCTGATTTAGGTTGGCATATGCTGGTCCAGGGTTGGCCACTGTATCGCTGACCATCAAGTGCAGTACTGGCCATTGGAAGTAGCGTGAGGGCCACCTTACGCTGTGGATCAGATAGATTTTTCGGCAGCAGGGGAAGGGATGGCTGAAGGGATAAAACCAGATAGAGCGGAGTGGATAGGGCGGATATCACGCAACGATCATAGCTGCCTGCAATTGGCACTGCCTTGTCTTGCCAAATGATCATTGGCTCTCCTGTGAAAGCGGCGGTTTAGGCCGCCCCAGCTGTCTGACTTTCTCGAGTCCGTCTGTCCGCGCGACCCTCCGCGCCCGCCCACACTCCGGCGGGGGCCGGTTCTGGGGCTGAACCGGAACTTCATCACGGGACTCATGGGGGGCGCGTGGTACGCTGCGAACGTGACTGCTCCCGCCTCCCAGACTCCCTCTCAGACGGCTGTCACGCCCGTGCAGGACGCGCCGCAGCGCCCGGTCCTGCACGCCGAGCACCTGGGCAAGAACTACGGCCGCCGCGCCGTGGTCCGCGACGTGAACCTGACCGTCCGGCCCGGCGAGATCGTGGCGCTGTTCGGCCCGAACGGTGCGGGCAAGACCACCACCTTCTACATGCTGGTGGGCTTCATCCGGCCCGGCGCGGGCCGCATCGCGCTGGGTGACCGGGACGTGACGCGCCTGCCCATGCACGAACGCGCCCGCCTGGGCCTGGGGTACCTGCCGCAGGAACCCAGCGCCTTCCGGAAACTCACGGCCCGCGACAACCTGCTGGCCATCCTGGAATACCAGAACCTGAGCCGCGCCGAGCAGGAAGCCCGCGCGGACTCGCTGCTCGCCGAGTTCGGCCTGACGCACCTCTCGGGCAGTTACGCCTACCAGCTGTCCGGCGGGGAACGCCGCCGCCTGGAACTGGCCCGCGCCCTGACCACCGACCCCGACTACCTGCTGCTGGACGAACCCTTCACCGGCGTGGACCCCAAGAGCATCCGCGAGATTCAGCGCCTGATCCACGAACTGCGCGACCGCCGGGGCCTGGGCGTGTTCATCACCGACCACAACGTCCGCGAGACCATCGCCCTGACCGACCGGGTGTACCTGATGTTCGACGGGCAGGTGAAGTTCGAGGGCACGCCCGCCCAGTTCGCGCAGGACGAGGACGCCCGCCAGTACTACCTGGGCGACGACTTCGAACTGTGATCCCCCCCGCGCCCCCCGCCGTGAACGCGGCCCCCCACCGGAGTCCCTGAGATGCTGTGGCTGTTCCTGCCGTTCGTGATCGTCCTCTCGGGCGTGGTCGCGTACGCCGCCGACACCATCGCCCGCAAGGCCGGACGCAAGCACATCCGCCTGTTCGGGCTGCGGCCCAAGACGACCGCGCTGCTCGTGGCGGTGCTGTCCGGCATGGGCATCAGCGCCGCCAGTCTCGCCGCGTTCCTGCTGCTCAACCGCAACGCCGTGAGCACCATCGCCATGGCTGACCAGCTGCGCCCGCAACTGGAGGCCCTGCGCACCGAGATCGGAACCGTGCAGGGCGACCTGAAAGCCGCGCAGGCCGACCGTGACCGCGCCCAGCAGGAAGCGCAGACCCTGCGCGGGCAGCAGCAGGCCGCGCAGCGCGACCTGACCAGCACCCGCGCCGACCTGAACGCCGCCCGCACCGCCGAACGCACCCTGACCACCCAGGCCGCCGACCTGCAACGCCGCGTGAGTGCCCTGACCACCACCCGCACCTCACTGGAACGCCGCGCGGAGGAAAGCCGCCAGAAACTCGCGCAGAGCGAGCAGGCCCTGACCCGCAGCCAGCAGCGCGCCCAGGCGCTCGACGCGCAGGTCGTGGACCTCGGGGCGCGCATCGCCCTGAGCGAACAGGAGACCCGCAGCGCCCAGGAACGCGCCGCCGCCGCCCAGCAGGCCGCCGAGCAGGCCCAGGCGCGCGCCGCCGCGCAGCAGCAGGCCGCTCAGGCCGCGCAGCAGGCCGCCCGGACCCAGACCGCGCAGGCCAGCGCGCAGGTCGCGGCCCTCAGCGCCCAGCTGAGCCGACTGAACGCCTCCCGCGCCGCCGCCGACAGCGCCCTGACCGAGGCGCAGGACGCCCTGGCCCGCGCCCGCGCGCAGCAGCAGGCCGCGCAGCAGACCCGCGACCGCCTGCTGGCCGAACGCACCCAGCTGACCAGCGACCGCGACGCCGCCGCCCGCGACCGCGACCGCGTGCGCGCCGAACTGACCACCCTGCAGGCCCAGCAGGCGCAACTCAAGGCCCAGCAGACCCAGCTGCGCGCCAGCAACGAGGCGCTGGGCCGGGACCTGGCCGCCGCCCGCGAAACGCTGGGCAGACTGCAGGACGAGTACTCCAGCAGCCGCGCGGAACTCAGCGCCAGCCGCAACACCGACCTCGCGTACCCCAAGAACGACCTCGTGTACGCCGCCGTGGTGCCCAGCGTCCGCAACCTCGACGCCTTCCTGACCGAGGCGGCCCGCGCCGCCCAGACGCGCGGCGCGAAAGGCACGCCCAGCGTCCGCCTGAACACCCAGGCCCGCACCGCCCTGGAAACCAAACTGCGCGGCCTGAACGTCAGCACCTTCGTGCAGTGCCGCGCCGCGCAGAACAGCGCCGCCGGATTCCCGGTCGACCTGACCTGCGACGCCCGCCCGAACGCCGTGCTGTTCCGGGGCAATCAGGTGATCCGCCGCGCCAGCGTGAACCTGCGCGCCACGCCCGGCGCCATGCAGGAACAGGTGAGCGACCTCGTGCGCGACACCATGCTGGACATCACCACGCGCGGCGTGCCCAGCGAGTACGTGCAGGGCCTGGACGTGACCGAGTTCGTGACGCTGCTCGGCCGCCTCGGCGAGCGCAGCGGGAACGTCGCCATCGTCGGCATCGCCGCGCGGCAGGACGTGCGCCCCGGCAGCCGCGTGGACCTGTACCCCGTGCTGCCCTGAACGCCGCCCCCACCCCGGACACCCTGCCCCGACCGTCAATCCAGACCGTCAGTCCGGACCGTCAGCCCGGCAGGCAGATGGCCGTCAGGTGCAGCGGGTACACTCCGCGCATGCGCTCCCTGACCTGCCTGCTGACCCTGACCCTGCTGCTTCCGGCCGCGCAGGCCGCGCCGGTCCGCGTGGAGTTCTGGCACGCCATGACCGGCGTGAAAGACACGGTCGCCGCCTACGCCCGCGACTTCAACCGCTCGCAGGACCGCTACGAACTCGTGCCGGTCGCGCAGGGCAACTACCGCGACCTGCTGCCCAGGTTGCAGGCCGCGCAGAAGACCGGGAAGGCCCCGGCGCTGGTGCAACTGGAATTCACGCAGTTCCCGGCGCTGGCCCAGGCGGGCAAACTGACCGACCTGTCCCGCGTGGTCGCCGACCTGCCCGGCACCCTGAAGAACGATTACTACCCGGCCGTGTGGCGCGCCGGTGAACTGGCGGGCCGCACGTACGGCCTGCCCTGGAACGTCAGCGTGCCGGTCCTGATGTTCAACGCCCGCATCCTCCAGAACGCAGGCGTGACCCCCCCGGCCACCTGGACGGCCCTGGAAAGCGCCAGCCGCGCCCTGACCTCCGGCGGGCGCCGCCCACTGGTCGTCGCCGCCGACGCCTGGACCTTCGAGGCGAACGTCCTGTCACGCGGCGGCAGTCTGGTCAGTGGCGCGCAGCCCCGCCTGAACAGCCCGGACGCCGTGGAAGCCCTCACGCAACTGGCCCGCATGAGCGCCGCCGGTCAGGCGCAGCCGCGCACGCTGGGCGAGGCGACCCGCGCCGCCATCGACTTCGCGCGCGGGCAGAACGTGTTCGTGCTGGCCAGCGTCGCCAACTGGACGGACGCCCGTAAACTCCCGTTCTTCAGTCTGGGCGTCGCGCCGTTCCCGTGCGAGAAGGCCGGGGCGTGCACGGTTCCGCTGGGCGGCGCGACCCTGGCCGTGCCCGCCGGGACGCCCGCCGCCGAGCAGGCCGGAGCGGCCGCGTTCTGGCAGTACCTGAACACCCCCGAACGCCTGGCCGACTGGGTGCAGGTCACCGCGTACGCCCCCACCCGCCGCGCCGCGCTGCCGCTGCTCGAAGGCTGGTACGGCCGGAACCCGCAACTGCGCGCCGCGCACGCCCAGATGAACCGCGCCGTGCCGCGCCCCACCACGCCCGCCTACGCCGAATGGACGGCCCTGCTGGAAACCGCCATTCAGAAAGCCACGACCGGAAAGGCAAACGCGAAGGCCGCGCTCGACGAGGCCCAGGCCCAGGCCCAGGCAGGGCGCTGAAACCGGCCGGGCGGGCCGGCGGCGTACACTGGCCCGCATGAACGCCCTGTATCTGCTGCTGACCCTGGCGACCGCCGCGCTGCTGCTGCTGTTCCTGCTGCGTCCCGGCGCGGCGCGGGCCGGGGCGGTGTGGGGTCTGGCCGCGACCCTGCCGCTGCTGGCGGCGATGGTCGTCGCCCTGGGCGGGCAGTAAGGGCGGGCGGGTCCGGCGCACAGCCTACCCTCGGGCGTCACTCGCCCAGGTAGCGGCGCAGTTCGTCCAGGGCGTGGGTGGTGCCGATCACCACGAGTTTGTCGTGGGGGCGCAGTTCATCCTCGGCGCCGGGCGTGACCTCGATCTTCCCGGCGCGGCTCATGGCGATCACCTGCACCCCGAAACGGCCCGTGAGGTTCAGGTCGCGCAGCGTGCCTTTCAGGCGGTCGTTCGCCTCGATTTCCACGACGGCGTAATCGCTGCCCAGGTCCAGGGTGTCCACGATGTTCGGCGTGGCGATCTGCCGCGCCAGGCGCACGCCCATGTCATGTTCGGGGCGGATGACGAGGTCCGCGCCGATGCGTTCCAGTACGCGGCGGGCCATCTCGTCGATGGCCTTGCACACCACGTACGGCGCGCCGAGGCTCTTGGCGTTCATGGTAGCCAGAATGTTCGCCTGCACGTCCGTGCCGATGGCGACCACGACCACGTCGAAGTCCGCGACGCCCAGGGTCCGCAGGGCGCGTTCGTCGCTGGCGTCCAGGATGGCGGCGTGCGTGACGAGGTTCATGACCCGCTCGACGTTCTCCTCGTGCTGATCGACGGCGATGACCTCGTGGCCCATCTCGTAGAGGGTCGTGGCGACCGCCGTTCCGAAGCGGCCGAGTCCGATCACCAGGCATTGTTTGCTTTTCATGGGAAGTCCTTATCTGACGGGCAGCGGGGCCGCTGCCGGGCGTGGGCGAGAGGCGGGAAAGGGGAGGGGCGTCCGGCGGGCCGGGCTCAGCCGATCAGGATGTCCTTCTCGGCCGGGTAGCGGACCAGGTCCCCGGAGCCCGAACGGCTGAACGCCACGGCGAACGTCAGCGGCCCGATGCGCCCCAGGAACATCAGGATGATCAGCACGATGTGCTGGTCGGGGTTCAGCAGCGGCGTGGTGTTCATGCTCAGGCCCACCGTGCCGAAGGCGCTGACCGCCTCGAAGAACAGGTTCACGAAGCGTACGTCTGCGCGGGTATTGAGGGCCAGCAGCAGGACGAACATCATGTTCACCAGCCCGATACTCAGCAGTCCCACCGTCATGGCCCGCAGGATCGTGTCGGTGTCGATGCGGCGGTGGAACAGCGTCGCGTCGCGCCGGCCGCGCACCATGCTCCAGGCGCTGGCCATCATGACGTAGAAGGTGCTGGTCTTGATGCCGCCCCCGGTCCCGCCAGGGTTCGCGCCGATGAACATCAGGATGATACTGATGAACAGCGTCGTGAGGCCCATCGCGCCGTAATCCAGCGTGTTGAAGCCGGCGGTGCGGGTCGTGACGCTCTGAAAGAAGCTGGCCAGCAGTTTCGCGCCGAAGCCCAGCGGGCCCAGCGTGGCCGGGTTGTTCCACTCGAAGATCAGGTACGTCAGGGTGCCGACCACCAGCAGGACCGTCATCATGGTCAGCACCAGTTTGCTGTGCACCGCCAGCCGGTTGCGGCGCGGGTTCATCAGGTGCGCGACCACGTTCAGCTGCACCAGGAAGCCCGTGCCGCCCAGGATGATCAGCAGCGCCACCACGATACTCACCAGCGGGTCGGCCACGAAGTTCATCAGGTTGTTGCTGTACAGCGCGAAGCCCGCGTTGTTAAACGCACTGATCGAGTGGAACAGCGCGTAGAAGAGCCCCCGCCCCCAGCCTTCCAGCGGCACGAACCGGAACGCCAGCAGCGCCGCGCCGACCAGTTCGATCAGGAAGGTGTACAGGAAGATGCTGCGAATCAACGACAGCACGCCACCCGCGTTCAGCGCGCCCACCTGCTGCGCCACCCGCATCCGCTCGGTGAAGTTCACGCGGCGGCGCGACAGCAGCGCGAACGACGTGCCGAACGTGATGATGCCCAGCCCGCCCAGCTGGATCAGCAGCATGATGATCACCTGCCCCAGCCGGTTGAAGTCCTTGGCGGGATCGATGACGTTCAGGCCCGTCACGCACAGCGCGCTGGTCGATGTGAACAGCGCCTGCAGAAAATTCACGGAGCGGCGCGTGCCGTCCTCGTTCAGGCCGTGGGTGACCGGCAGGGCCAGCAGGACGCCGCCCACCAGAATGGCCAGCAGGAACGACAGCGCGATCAGCTGCGGCGGACTCAGGCGTGAATAGAGCGTCTTGCGGCGCACAGCGCGCGCCGCGTCGGATGGACCTGCAGGGGGACGGCTCGGGGGTGGACGGGTCATAACGTGGCCCGGATTCTACGCCCCGGCGTTCCCCCGCACGCCCCGGCATATACTGTCCTGCTATGCCCAGACCCGCCCGATCAGACCGCGCCGCGCCCACCGGGCGGAAATCCAGCCGACCCAAGGTCGATCACCGCACCCGCGCCCCGGCGCGCGAATACGAACTGGAGGCGCTGGCCGGACTGGAACACGTCGCCGCCACCGAACTGGACACCGTTCCGCTCGCCCGTGACATTCGCGGCCCGCGCTTCTGGTACCCCGGCGACCCGGAACGCCTGACCCGCATGAAAAGCGTCACTGCCGTGTACCGCGTGCAGGGCTGGGACGTGCCCCGCCCGCGCGGGCTGCTGGGCCACCAGCAACTCGGGGAACTGACCGCCTTCCTGAAAGAAGTCATCGCGGTCGGCGGGCACACCTCCTTCCGTATCGGCGCGGCCGGCCGGGAAAGCAGCGTCATGCAGCGCATCGCCGAGGAACTCCAGACGGCCCTGCAACTCCCGCACGAACCCGAAACCGGCGAACTCCTGATCCGCATCCTGCCGCAGCAGCAGGGTGAAGGCTGGGACGTGCTGGCCCGCATCACCCGCCGCCCCCTGAGTGCCCGCGCGTGGCGCGAGTGCAACATGTCCGGCGGCCTGAACGCCACCATCGCCTACGCCGCGCACAAACTCGCCGGGCAGCGCGACAACGACCGCATCTTCAATCCCATGAGCGGCAGCGGCACCCTCCTGATCGAGCGTGCCCTGATGGGCCCCTACGACGCGCTGGTCGGCGTGGACATCAACCCCGACGCCGTCACGTGCGCCCAGACGAACATCCGCGCCGCCGGACGCGACATCGAGGTGGCCGCCATCGACGCCCTGCACACCGGCCTGCCCGCCCGCTCCTTCGATCTGGTCATGGCCGACCTGCCGTGGGGCGACGCCATCGGCACGCACGGCGGCAACGAGGCCCTGTACCCCGCCTTCCTGAAAGAAATGCACCGCCTGACCAGCCAGCGCGGCCGCCTGTGCGTCATCACGCATGAGATCCGCCTGTTCGAACGCGTCATGGCCGACCAGCAGAAATGGAACGCCCACGAACTCTTCCAGGTGGCCAGCGGCGGCCATCACCCCAAGGCGTACCTGCTCAGCAAACGCTGACCGGGGGGCGCGGCAGGTGGGACGTGGGCCGGTTCGCCGCGCAGATGCCGTTGACCATCCGCCATCCGCCATCCGCCATTCAGCCTGCTAGGCTGCGGGTATGACTGAACCTGCGTTCCGCTGGGGGCTGCTGGGCGCCGCCCGCATTGCCCGCGCCCTGATTCCCGCGATCCGCGAGGCGGGCGGCGAGGTGGCGTTCGTCGGCGTGCGCGACCCTCAGTCGGCGCGGGCGCAGGCCTTCGCTCAGGAATGGGGCGTGCAGGTCGCCGGAACGTACGAAGACCTGATCGCCGCCGACGTGCACGCCGTGTACAACCCCCTGCCGAACGACGCGCACCTGCCCTGGACGCTGGCCGCGCTGCGAGCCGGGAAGCACGTCCTGACCGAGAAACCCCTGACCCTGAACGCCGCCGAGGCGCAGCAACTCGCAGACGCCGCCGCCGGGACGGGCGGCACGCTGCTGGAGGCCTTCGCGTACCGTTTCCAGCCGCACATCCTGCGGATCGTGGAACTCGTGCGGAGCGGCACGCTGGGCGACGTGCGGTCCGTGCACGGCGCGTTCGGATTCCACATGACCAACCCCGACGACTTCCGCTGGAACGCCGCGCAGGGCGGCGGGGCGCTGTTCGACGTGGGCACCTACCCCGTGAACCTGATGCGCCTGCTGCTGGGCGAACCGCAGGCCGTGACCGCCACCGCCCGCTGGACCGACGCCGGACCGGACGAGGGCGTGGGCGGCATCGACGTGGCCCTCAGCGGCACCCTGGAGTTCGGCGGGGCGCTCGCCAGCCTGGACTGCGCGTTCGACTGGACGGAACCCAGCGTCAGCCGCCTGACGGTCGTCGGCACCCTCGGCACGCTGGACGTGCCCCGCGTGTACCACAGCCACACGCACGAACCCGTGACCCTGCACCTGAACGTGGGCGGCCAGGAAACCCACGAGGCATTCCCGCCGTCCAACGGGTACGCGCGCATGGTCACTCACTTCCAGCGGCTCGCGCGCGGCCAGGAACCGGCGCTGTACCCCCCCGCCGACGCGGTCGCGCAGGCACGCGTGCTGGACGCCCTGTACGCCTCGGCCCGCACCGGCGTGCGCGTACAGTTACCCCGCACCTGACCGGCCGGAGGGACTGCTGCGCCGGGCGTGAACGCGCGTAGAATGCCCCGCATGACCGATCCCCTCCAGGGCTGGCAGCCCGCGCCCGCCGGGCACAAGCACGTCGTCAGCGTCAGCCTGGGCAGCAGCGCCCGCAACGCCCGCGAGACCGTCACCGTGCTCGGCCAGCCGTTCATCATCGAACGGATCGGCACGGACGGCGACGCGAAGAAGATGGCCGCCCTGTTTCAGGCGCTCGACGGCCGCGTGGACGCCTTCGGTCTGGGCGGCGCGGACCTGTACCTGCTGGCCGGCGGGAAACGCTACACCTTCACGAACGTCCGCAAACTCGTCGCCGGGGCGCGCATCACCCCGGTCCTCGACGGCAGCGGCCTGAAAAACACCCTGGAACGCGACGCCATCGCGCAACTGGACCCCATCCTGAACTGGCGCACGCAGAAAGTCCTGATGGTCTCCGCCGTGGACCGCTTCGGGATGGCCGAGGCCCTCGCCGAACACGGCGCCGACATCGTGTTCGGGGACATCGTGTTCGGTCTGAACGTGGACCGGCCCCTGCGCAGCATCACGTCCCTGCGGCGCGTCGCGCGGCTGATCCTGCCCGCCCTGACCCGCCTCCCGCAGGACTGGTTCTACCCGACCGGCGCCAAACAGGACACCAGCGTGCAGGGCAAAGGTACGCGCTACTACGCCTGGGCCGACGTGATCGCCGGAGACACCCACTACGCCAAACGCTACGCCCCGCAGGACCTGACCGGCAAGACCATCCTCACGCAGACCATCACCCAGGCCGACCGCGACTGGATGAAAGCGCGCGGCGTGGCCCGCCTGATCACCACCACCCCCCGCATGGGCAGCCGCAACTTCGCCACCAACGTCCTGGAAGCCATGTTCGTCGCCCTGAGCGGCCGCCGCGAAGCCCTGACCGGCCCCGAGTACCTGGAGTACATCCGGCAGGTCGGCTTCAGACCCGAAATCAACGAGTTGTAAGGGAACGGGGGCTCTGAGGGCCGGGCTGTAAGCTCGTGGCTCACTGCCCCAGCGCCTCCTGCCACTGCGGCACGCGCGGACTGACGCGCAGCAATCCCATCAGGGCGGTGGCGGGGCGGGTGTACCACAGGTCGCCGTTCTCGTGCGCTTCCGGCTGCCGCGTCAGGTAACGGGTGGCGTTGTCCAGCGTGTACGCCAGCACCCGCAGGGTCAGGGCGTCGCCTGCGGTGCCGCCTGCCTCGTGGTACCCGGCGATCAGGTCCGGCACAGCCAGCGGCCCGGAGTAACTGAGGTCCAGGGCCGGGTCGCCCCACCCGGCGTCCCCCCAGTCGATCAGGGCCGTCACCGCGCCGTCCTCCGTCACCATCAGGTTCCCGGCGTGCAGGTCGTCGTGCAGGAACGCAGGCTGCGCGGGCGGCGGGTTCTCGCTCAGCAGGCGGGCGGTAAGGCCGGTCGCCCAGTCGGCCTCGGCAGTGCCCAGCCGCTCGGCGGTCAGGACGCGCGTGCGGGTGCGGGCCGGGTCGGGCGGCGTGATGGACTCCAGGTATCCGTGCGGGTCGGGCGCGTCGGTCACCCCGGCGTGCAGGGCGGCCAGGGCGCGGCCCGCCTCCCGCCACGCGCGGGACAGGCGCGGATCACCGTAGCTCCAGGGCAGGCCGTCCAGGCTGCGGCCCGGCGCGAAGGCGTACAGCGTCACCGGGGCGTCCAGCACCGCGCGCGAGTCGTCGAACACCAGCAGTTCCGGCGTCGGAATGCCCGCCCGCACCGCTGCGGGCACGGCCACACTCTCGGTCCGGGCATCCCCGATGTCGCCGGGCATCGGCACGCGCAGCACCACGTCCCGCCCGGCCCGCCGGGCCCGGTACACGCGGTTCACGATCCCCACGCTCGGCAGACGCGTCAGGGGCGGTTCCAGGCCGAACTGCTGCGCGAAGGCCGCCAGCTCACCCGGCGTCAGGTCGGGAAGGTCAGACACCCCCACAGTCTGACGCGCTGGCCGGGTCGCCCGCATCCGCCGGGTGGCTGCGCCCCCCGGGCGCCAGCGGGTCGCACGGGGGCAGGCGGCGTTCCAGATCAAGCAGGCTGCCCGAGGTGTACGTGACCCGGTAGCCACTCCCGGTGCGGTCCTGCCAGTGGCCGCACCGCGTCCAGCCCAGGGCCGTGTTGTTCGCGCGACTGAACACTGCGTACCGGAAGTTCGGGAAGCGTGACAGCGACAACTGCCCCCTGGACCGTTCGAGGCGGTAATGGCCGGACCCCACGACGCGGGGGAACCGGGACGCGAGCACCTGATCGCAGGTCTGTGCGGCGGCTGACAACGCAGGCGGCGGCGGCCCGAGCAGCGCATGGACACCCAGGACAGTTCCGGCCAGCAGGGCAGCCAGGGCCACGCGGCGGCCCAGGTGAAGCCTATCGATCATGCGGGCGCTCAGCGGACGGCATGCCCCGCATGGTAGTGGGTCCGTTGGCCCGCCGCTGCCGCACCTCAGCGGGTACACTCCGGGGCATGCAGGCACTCGTGGACGCGATTCGGCAGCAGGGTGAAGTTCTTCCCGGTGGGATTCTCAAGGTGGACGGACTGGTGAACCATCAGCTGTTGCCGCACCTGACGCGTGAGATGGGCGAGGTGTTCGCCGCGCACTTCGCGCCGCTGAACCCCGGCAAGATCGTGACCATCGAGGTCAGCGGCATTGCGCCCGCCATTGCCACGGCCATGGTGCTGGGCGTGCCGATGGTGTACGCCCGCAAGAAGAAACCCGTGACCATGAAGGAACCCGCCTTCACGGCGCAGTCCGTCAGCCGCACCAAGGGCGGCGTGGTGGACCTGTTCATCAGCAGCGAGTTCCTGGGCGCCGGGGACCGCGTGGTCGTCATCGACGATTTCCTCGCGTCCGGCGGCACGTTGCGGGCGCTGGCGGGCATGATCGAGGTCAGCGGCGCCGAGCTGCTGGGTATCGGCTGCGTGGTGGAAAAGCAGTTCGAGGCGGGCCGCGCGAAACTCGCGGACCTGAACGTGCCGATTCACACCCTGGCGAACATCGTCCGCATGAGCGAGGCGGACGGTATCGAGGTCGAAGCGGGCAGGTAAGTGGCAGTTGGGTTGTGGGAGGTGGGTGGCCTGACTGGACTGGTCAGGCCACCCACCCTCTTTCGACCATCAACCATCAACCATCCGCCTTCTGTCCCCGGCCCGGTCACGCGTGCGCCTAACGCGCGTTTGGATACCATGCGGGCATGACAAATCCGGGCGTGGAGTTACAGGAACTGATCGCGGCGATGGAGCAGCGCCGCACGCGGGTCGAGCAGGGCGGCGGGCCCGAACGCCTGAAGAAGCAGCGGGACGGCGGGAAACTCACGGCCCGTGAACGGATCGACGTGCTGCTGGACCCGGGTTCGTTCCTGGAGATGGGGACGTTCGTGGAGCACCGGGGCGGCCGTCTGATGCAGGGCGTGGACGCGCCGGGCGAGGGTGTCGTGACCGGGCGCGGCACGATTCACGGGCGGCAGGTGTTCGTGTTCAGTCAGGATTTCACGGTGCTGGGCGGTTCCTTAGGCAAGATGAACGCCGCGAAGGTCACGAAGATCATGGACATGGCCGCCAGGACGGGGTGCCCGGTGATCGGCCTGAACGACAGTGCCGGGGCGCGCATTCAGGAGGGCGTGGATTCTCTGAGTGGGTACGGCGAGATCTTCTACCGCAACGCGATCTACTCGGGCGCGGTGCCGCAGATCAGCGCGATCCTGGGTCCCTGCGCGGGCGGCGCGGTGTACTCGCCGGCCCTGACGGACTTCATCCTGATGAGTGGCGGGAGCAGTTACATGTTCATCACGGGTCCCGAGGTGATCAAGTCCGTGACGCGTGAGGACGTGACCTTCGACTCGCTGGGCGGCGCGGACGTGCACACCCGCAAGAGCGGCGTGGCGCACCTGGAGTACGACGGTGACGAGGCGGTCCTGGCGGGCGTGCGCGACCTGCTGAGCTACCTGCCGCAGAACGCCCGCGAGAAGGCTCCCAGCCAGCCGAGCAGTGACCCGGCCGACCGCACGAACGAGAAACTGCTGGACATCGTCGTGCCGGACCAGCGCAAACCGTACGCCATGCACGACGTGATCCACGAACTGGTGGACGACGGCACCTTCCTGGAAATCCAGCCGAACTGGGCGAAGAACATCGTGGTGGGCTTCGCGCGCCTGAACGGCGAGTCGGTGGGCATCGTGGCGAACAACCCGCGCGTCATGGCGGGCACGCTGAACATCGACGCGTCCGACAAGGCCGCGCGGTTCATCCGCACCTGCGACTGCTACAACATCCCGATCCTGACGCTGGTGGACGTGACGGGCTTCCTGCCGGGCGTCGCGCAGGAGCACGCCGGGATCATCCGGCACGGCGCGAAGATGCTCTACGCGTACGCCGAGGCGACCGTCCCCAAGGTCACCCTGATCACCCGCAAGAGCTACGGCGGCGCGTACCTCGCCATGAACAGCCGCGACATGGGCGCCGACGTGGTGTATGCGTGGCCGACTGCCGCCGTGGCCGTCATGGGCGCCGAGGGCGCGGCGAACATCGTGTACCGACGCGAAATTGCGGGCAGCGAGAACCCCGACGCGACCCGCGCGCAGAAGATCGCGGAGTACAAGGACGCCTTCGACAACCCCTACGTGGCCGCCAGCAAGGGCTACATCGACGACGTGATCCCCATGGAGGACACGAGGCGCGTGCTGATCCAGACGTTTGCCATGCTGCGCGACAAGGAAGAAGCCCGGCCCTACAAGAAGCACGGCAACATCCCGCTGTAAGGGAGGGGCGGGCTGTGGTGAGGTGGGTGGGACGCTGGCCCCGACCCACTCGCCACTTCCTACTCTCGGTCACCGTCACGGCGTCCGAGGGCGCCTAGACTGCCTGCATGACTGACAAGCCGTTCGTGAAACCGTCGGATGCCGAGCTGCGCGAGCGGCTGACGCCCATGCAGTACAGCGTGACCCAGCACGAGGGCACCGAGCGGGCCTACACCGGCGAGTACTGGGATCACACCGGGGAAGGCATCTACGTGGACGTGGTGAGCGGCGAGCCGCTGTTCTCCAGCCTCGACAAGTACGACGCGGGGTGCGGGTGGCCCAGTTTCACCCGCCCGATTCCCAGCGTGACCCTGACCGAGAACACGGATTACAGGATCGGGTACGCCCGCACCGAGGTCCGCTCGGCAGTGGCGGACTCTCACCTGGGGCACGTGTTCCCGGACGGCCCGCAGGAGCACGGCGGGTTGCGCTACTGCATCAACTCGGCCGCGATGCGCTTCGTGCCGCTCGCGGAGCTGGACGCGCAGGGGTACGGCGAGTACCGGCAGCTGTTCGGGTAAAGAGCAACGGCAGCGAGAAAGAGGGAGAGGCTGATCTGGCCTCCCCCTCTTTGCGTTGCGTGCTTCAGCGGGTGCCGAAGTCCTGCACCCAGTAGTGGCCGTAACTGCCGCCCTGCGCGTACCCGACGCCGAGTTCCCTGAAGTTGGCGCTCATGATGTTCCGGCAGTGGCCCTCGCTTTTCAGCCAGCCGTCCACGACCTGCGCGGCGGTGGCCTGCCCGGCGGCGATGTTCTCGCCCCAGGTGCGGTACGCGTACCCGGCGGCGGCGATGCGCTGCGCGGCGGTGCGGCCGTCCTTGCTGGTGTGGCTGAAGTAGTTCTGGGCGGCCATGTCGGCGGCGTGCCCCTGCGCAGCCTGACCCAGTTGCGCGTTCAGGGTCAGGGCAGGCGCGGCGGCGTACGCGGTCGCGCCGCAGGTGCGTGCCTGGGCGCGGGCGGCGTTCACGAGGTCCAGCACCTGCTGTGCGAACCCGGTGGCGGGGGCTGGGGCGGGGGTGGGTACAGGGGTGGGGGCCGGGGCAGCGGCGCGGACGACCAGCGGGAAGTCGATGAATGCGGAGGCGTTGCTGCTCAGCGCGGCGCGGACGGTGGCGTTCCCGCTGCTCACCGGCGTGACCAGTCCGGTCTGCGTGACGGTGGCGACCGCTGCGTTGGTGGTGGTCCACACGAGCTGGCCAGGCGTGGGGGCGCGGCCGCCGACGGTGACGGTCAGCTGCTGCGGCTGCCCGGCTGTGAGGGTGACGGGGCTGGCGACGCCCTGCGGGGCGAGCGTGTCGCTGATGGTGTTGCCGGGGCCAGTGCTGGGGCCGGTGCTGGGGCTGGTGGTGGGTGTGCCGGGGAGTCCCGCGCCGCAGGCGCTGAGGGTCAGGATCAGCGCGGTCAGACCGGCGCCGCGCAGGGGGGTGAGGGGCATGCAGGCATTAGAACGTGCCGTTGTCTCTTTACCGTGAGGAAACCTTTCTCATTTCTCATGTCTGCTTAGACAGGCTGTCGGTGAGCGGAAAGCCTGCCTTTGCGGGAATTCTCACACGCGGGTTTCCTCATGATTTTCAAATGGAAGGCAGGTCAGTTGTGGTTCTCATACGGACTGCCGTCTGTTTCGCCAGCAATCCGGAACTTCACCGCCCCTGCCAGCTCCACGTCCGGAGGGACGTGTTGCTCCCACTCGCTTCGCTCGGACCCAGCGGGCCTTGCAGCCCATTCAATCGGAGTCCGTATCATGCTCGCCGGTCAGCAGGGCGTATGTCACGGATTCGTGCCTGTCCAGGCCTGCCCACCCGTCCGGAACCGTCACGCGCAACCCGTCCCCCAGTGCTGCCGCCGCGTCCAGCAGCGCCGCGCCCGCTCCGGCATCGGCCGCGCCCCACAGGTGCGCCGCGCCGCCCGCCCCACGCGCCTGCCACAGCAGCGACCCGACCGACTGCCCGTCCCGGTACGCCATCAGCAGCGCGAAAGCCCCGGCATTCCCACGCCCGGCAGCGGCCTCCAGCGGCCCCGCCAGTTGCCGCGCCAGTCCCGCCGCCCACCCTGGCGTGCCGTGCGCCGCGCACAGCGCCTCCGCCCACGCACTCAGGTGCAGGCGGCCCACCTGCTCGACCACCACCTGTTCGACCACCACCTGTTCGACCACCACCTGCTCGCCCGCCGGGGCGTCCAGCGGTTCCGGCTGACCAGCCCAGTCGCCCACCCACACCCGCGCTACCGGCCGCGCCGCCAACCCCGCCGCCAGCCCCGCCGGGGCATCCGCGCCTGCCCACGCCATCAGCGGCGGCAACCCCTGACCCTCATGCCAGTCCTGCACGTCCCGCAGATTCACCCCGGTCACATCACCCGGCAGGAACGTCGCGTTCAACGCCAGCACGTTCACGCCCGGCGTGAGCAGCGTCACCGCGCTCCCCTGCTCGCGCTGCACCACCGACAGCGGCGCGTGAAACTCGATCAGATCAGCCAGGGCAGAGGGCAGCACCCACCCAGGGTAATAGGAAGCAGGGAGCAGGAAACGGGGAGCGGATGGGACGCCCGCCCCGATCCACTCCCCACTGCCTGTCGTTTTCTGCCCAGTTCATACGGATTCCGTCTGGTTTGCTGACAATCCGGAACCCGCCCTGCTCCCACTCGCATCCGCTCGGATTGAAGGAGCTTTGCAGCCCCTTCAATCGGAGATCCGTATCAGTTCCAGCGGCCGCCGCGCTGCTGGCGCGTTTCGGCTTCCGGCGCGGCGTACAGTTCCTCGGCACGCGAGAGTTTCTTGCGGCCGTACAGGCCCTCCAGGATGAACTCGGCGGCAGACACGCGCACGGCGTCGTCGCTGCTCGCGGCGACCTCGGCGGCCAGGTCGCTCAGGCCCGGCACCTCGCCCGCTGCCTTCAGCGCGGCGGCGCTGTCCCCACCCTGCGGGAAGCGGAACACGTTCCCGGCCTCGAACCATTTCTCCAGGTCGCGGGTGTTCGCGCTGCCGTAGTTGCGGGCGTACGTGGCCCCGGCCGCCTTGCGGATCACGTCTTTGGCGACCTGATCGGCGCCCTTGAGTTCACCCTCGTACTCCAGTTCCATCTTGCCCGTGATGGCCGGCAGGCCCGCGTACACGTCACTGACCCGCACGACCGGGGCGTCCCCGGCCACGAGGCTGCGGCGCTCGGCGTTCGCGGCGGCGACCTCCATCAGCGAGATCGGCAGGCGCTGCGACACGCCACTCAGTTTGTCCACGCGGCCGTCCTCGCGCGCCTGGAACGCGATCTCCTCGATCAGTTCCGCGATGAACGGCGGCACGATCACACCCTCGGCCCGCGCGGCCTCCTGCGCCGTGATGTCCATGCCCAGGCGCACGTCGGTCGGGTAGTGCGTGCGGATCTCGCTGCCGATGCGGTCCTTGAGCGGCGTGACGATCTTCCCGCGCGCCGTGTAATCCTCGGGGTTCGCGCTGAAGACCAGCATCACGTCCAGTTCCAGGCGGATCGGGTAGCCCTTGATCTGCACGTCCCCCTCCTGAAGGATGTTGAACAGCGCCACCTGCACCTTCGGGGATAGGTCCGCCAGTTCGTTCACCGCGAAGATGCCCCGGTTCGCGCGCGGCAGCAGCCCAAAGTGCATGCTTCTCACGTCGCCCAGGCTGGTGCCCAGACGCGCCGCCTTGATGGGATCCACGTCGCCCACGAGGTCCGCGACCGTCACGTCCGGCGTCGCCAGTTTCTCCACGTACCGGTCGGCGCGCGGGAGCCAGCGGATCGGCAGGTCCAGCCCGTGCGCTTCGAGCAGGTGACGGCCCTCGGCGCCCACCGGGTTGAGCACGTCGTCTGGCATGTCCACGCCCGCAATGACCGGCACTTCCGGGTCCAGCAGGCCCGTGATGGCCCGCAGAATCCGGCTCTTCGCCTGACCGCGCAGACCCAGCAGAATGAAGTTCTGCCGCGCCAGCAGCGCGTTCACCAGCTGCGGAATCACCGTGTCGTCGTACCCGACCACACCGGGGAACAACTCCTCGCCGCTGCGCAACTTGCGGGTCAGGTTCTCCCGCACCTCGTCCTGCACCAGCCGGATCCGGCCGTCGAACGGCGCGCGCCCGGCGTACTCTGCCGTCTGAAGCAATTCACCCAACGTTCTCGCCTTCGTCGTCACCGTCATGATGGGCGGAACGTACCACGCACCCACACGCGGGAATGTGCGGCTTGCTGGGAATCCCCCACCGCCGCGCCCGCCCGCAAGGCGCAACCTCGCGTGCAGGCCGGATCGCCACCCACTACGCTGACCGCATGACCAGCACCCGGACACCCACCAGCCCCGCTGCCACGTTGCTGCTGATCCCCGTCGCCGCACTGACCGTCTGGGCACTCACCGCCGCCACCGCCGACCTCCAGACCAGCGGCAGCGCCCGCACCCTGCTCTACCCCGCGTTCGTGCCGCTAATTTTTCTGACCGTCAGCCGCCTCCCCTGGACCACCTTCGCCCTGCTCGCCTGCGGCTGGATCCTCGGCATTCTCGGCCTCACGACTGCCCTCGCCGGAACCGCCAGCTGGGCCACCGGGGCGCCTGCCGTCCTGCTCGCCCTGGGCAGCGCCGCCGGATTCTTCCTGCTACGCCGCAAGGAGGGCAGCGAGTAAGCCCAGGTGAACGTCCTGCATGTCATGAACGCGGCCGGGACCCTGCCTTCGCCCCTGGCGGACGAGATGAGGTGTGTGCTGGAGGCGACCCTGCAACGCCACACCGCTCCGCTGGGTCTGACCGGCGTGGACGTGGCCCTGCGGGTGCTGCCCTGGGGGCTGCCGGAAACCGGGATTCACGGCTTCGCGCCCACCGGGTCGTATGTGGAACTGACGGTCAGTCCGGACAACCCGGAGTTCCTGCCCGGCTGGCGCACCGAACTGCCTGCCACGCTGGCCCACGAACTGCACCACGCCCGTCGCTGGCGCGGTCCCGGTTACGGCCGCACGCTGCTGGAAGTGCTGGTCACCGAGGGCCTCGCCCAGCACCACGAACGGACCGAGCGGGCCGGGCAGGCACCCCCTTACGCGCAGGCCCGTATCGACCGGGCAGCGCTCTGGCAGAGGGCGCGGCCGCTGCTCCAGACGACCGACTTCGGGTTCGAGGCGTGGTTCTACGGGTCCGCAGGACACGACCTGCCCCGCTGGGCCGGGTACACCCTGGGATTCGAACTGGTAGGCCACGCCCTGAGACGCCTTGGGGGGACCGCTCAGGACCACGTCGATACGCCCGCTGCGGCCGTTCTGAACGCAGCGGGCGACGCCTTCCCCTAGATTCACCCCCCGCTGTTGCTGGCGGCGGAGGCGTCCTGCGCCTGCTGGTCTTCGAGGGCCTTGTAGGCGCAGACGGCGGCCAGCGCGGCGACCTCGGTGGGCACGCCGTTCAGGGTGAGGTTCACGTCCTTGCCGTCCAGCACGCCGCCGATCCGGCCGTGCAGGCGGTCACCGCTGACGTGCAGGTCCACGGTCTTGCCGTCGATCCGGCCGGAGTAGCGCCCCCGGACGCGGTCGCCGCTGATCTGGAGGTGCACGTCGTCGCCGTCGATGCGGCCGCCGAGGCGCACGCTGACGCTCTGTGGGGTCACGTCGCCGTCGGCGTCGAACCCGGCGAACGTGCCGCCGATGCGGCCGTCCACGTCCCCGGCGCGGACCGTGAGTTTGATGTCCTTGCCCTGGAAGGTCCCGCCGATGCGGCCGTCCAGTCGTTCGCCGTTCCAGCCCGCGTGCAGGTCGTACCCCTGGGTGACGCCGCCGATCCGTCCGTTCAGTTCGCTCATGTCACCCAGTACGCGCCGGGCGGGTGGCCGGTTGCCGCGCGGCGAGGGCCACGCCGGTCACGCACAGCAGCAGGCCGCCCAGCGACAGGGCGCTGAGGCGTTCGCCGTACAGCGCCCAGCTTTCCAGCACGGCCAGTGGCGGCACGAGGTAGAAGAGGCTGTTCACGCGCGCGGCGGGCAGGTCGCGCAGCAGGCGCATGAGCAGCAGGATCGCCCCGACCGACAGGACCAGCACCAGCCACGTGAGGGACAGGATGAATTCCGCGTTCCAGTGGATCACGCCGCCCCCGCGCGCCAGCGTGACGGCCCCCAGCGCGGCGGCACTGACGACGTACTGCGCGGCCGTGCCGCCCAGCAGGGGCATGTCGGCTCCCACGCGGCGCTGGTAGAGGGTTCCGGCAGTGGTGCAGATCAGCGCGAACGCGGCGGCGCCCAGCGCGGCGGGGCTGCCCACGCCGCCGCCCACGCGGCCCTCCACGACCAGCAGCACGCCCACGAACCCCAGCGTCAGGCCCGCCCACTGCGGCCGCGTGACCCGTTCGCCCAGCACCGGCCAGGACAGCAGCCCCGTCAGGAGGGGCTGCACGCCTACCAGCACGCTGGTGACACCTGCCGGGAGGCCCAGCCAGATGGCGGTGGTCACGCCGCCCAAGTACCCGGCGTGCAGCAGCAGGCCCGTCACGCCCGCCCGGCCCGCCTGCGCCCGCGTGGGCCACGGGGCGCGCAGCGCGGCCGTCAGGGCCAGCATCAGCAGGGCCGCCAGGGCGAACCGGACGGTCAGGTACGCGAACGGGTCGGCGTTCCGGGCCGCGCCCTTGGTGCCCAGGAACCCGGTGCTCCAGAGCAGCACGAACAGCAGCGGCGCGGCCGACAGGAACGCGGCGGGCGGGAACTTGCGGGTCATGCGGCAGGCTAAACCAGCCACGTTCCCACCGGGGCTCAGGTGTCCAGCATCGCTGCGATGGCCTGCACGGTCCGTTCGTTGCGCACTGTGACCCCCACGCCCAGCGTCCGTTCGATCACGGCGGCCGACAGCCGCAGGTTGCGCACGCCGTCCGGCACCGTCTGGTACAGGTGCGGCCCTACTATCTCCCAGCGTTCCGGCGTCACGTCCCGCGCACGCAGGGCCGCCACGCGTTCCGGGTCGGGCGGGTCGCGCAGGAACGCCACCACGACCGCCTCGCTGCGCAGGTGGGCCGGGCAGTCTGCGGCCGCCTCCTGCCACGCGTGCGCCGTGCGGAGCGTCACGGGCACCGGGAAACCGAACTGCGCTTCCAGCGCCGCCTCCAGACGCCCGCGCAGCGTCGGGTCGGGGTCCGCGCTGAACACGGCGTTCCCGCTCTGGATGTACGTGCGGACCTCCCGCAGGCCCAGGCCGGTCAGCAGGGCGCGCAGGTCGGCCATGGGCACCTTGCGCCGCGCTCCCAGGTTCACCGCGTGCAGCAACGCCACGAACGTCATGTTCAGCGTTGTACCAGACTTTCGAGCCGCCGGGTCCGGCAGACTGGCCTGATGCGCCCCGTCACACCCGCTGATGCCACCACCATTGCCGCGCACCGTTACCCGGACGAGCAGGACGCCCCCGAGCGGCCCGTGTACGCCGCGTGGGTGGCAGGTGCCATCCGGGACGGCCTGTACCTGGGCTTCCTGCTGGAGGGTGGGGGAGAGGTGATCGCCGGGGCGGGCGTGACCCTGCTGCACTGGGGACCCACGCGCGGCGATCCGCAGCCGTGGCGGGCGCGGGTGGTGAACGTCTGGACGCACCCGGACCATCGCCGCGCCGGGCACGCCCGCACGCTGGTCATGGCCTGCCTGGACGCTGTGCGCTCGCGCGGGATCACGCGCGTCAGCCTGGGCAGCAGCGACATGGCCCGCCCGCTGTACGCGGCGCTGGGATTCGCGGCCAGTACGCACGAGATGACCCGCGTACTGCGCGCAGAATAGCCACATGACCTCCTTCAAGCGTGCCTTCACGCAGGCGACTGAGCGCTACGGGCGGTTCAGTCACGCCGCGCACCTGTTCGTCGCGTGGCAGTTGTTGCAGGACCGGCCCGCGCTGGAGGCCCTGGCGGAGTTCCGCGCGGGCCTGCGAGCCCTGGCCGACCGCCTGGGCCTTCAGGACAAGTACAGCGAGACGCAGACCGTCGCGTGGTTCCTCGCAGTCCTCGATCATCTGGACCGCGCCGGGAGCAGGGCGGAGGACTGGGAGGCGTTCGCGGCCCGCACCCCGCACCTGTTCGATCCGGCGTACCTGCACGCCTTCTATCCACCCGAGGTGTTGAACAGCCGGGCGGCGCGGCTGCACTTCCTGCCGCCCGGACCGGCTGGCGGGACCTCCTAGCCCGCGCGGGCCGGTGCCGTGCGGCGCGGCGGTATCCTGCGTGGCATGTCGTATGTGGCGGTTATTGGTCTGGAAGTTCACCTGCAACTGAAGACAAGGTCCAAGATCTTCAGCTCGTGCCCGCAGGAGTATCACGGGGCGGAACCGAACACGTTCACGGACCCGTTCACGCTGGGCCTGCCGGGCACGCTGCCCACCCTGAACCGCGAGGCGGTGGAACTCGCCATGATGTTCGGGCTGGGCCTGAACTGCGACGTATCGGGCTTCACGCAGTTTCACCGCAAGAATTACTTCTACCCGGACGCCCCGAAGAACTTCCAGCTGTCGCAGTACGACCGGCCCATCGCCCGCGACGGGTTCCTGGACGTGACCCTGCCCGGCGGTGAGGTGAGCCGCGTGCGGATCAAGCGCGCGCACCTGGAGGACGACGCGGGCAAACTGACGCACCCCACGTACGCGCCGTACTCCATGCTGGACCTGAACCGCGCCGGGTCCAGCCTGCTGGAGATGGTCACCGAGGCCGACATCGTGAGCGCCGAGCAGGCCCGCGCGTTTCTGGAGAGCGTGCAGGCCATTGCGCAGGCGCTGGGCGTCAGTGACGCCACGCCCGAGGAAGGCAAGATGCGCTGCGACGTGAACCTCAGCCTTCATAAGCCCGGCGAGCCGTGGGGCACCAAGTGCGAGGTGAAGAACCTCAACTCGTTCCGCTCCGTGGCGCGCGCCATCGAGTTCGAGGCGGCCCGGCAGGCCCGCATCCTGGACGCCGGCGGGCGCATCACGCAGGACACCCTGGGGTGGGACGAGGGCGGCCAGAAGACCTTCCTGATGCGGACCAAGGAGGTTGAGGCCGATTACCGCTACTTCCCCGAGCCGGACCTGCCCCCGCTGGATATCACGCCCGAATGGATCGCGCAGGTGCGGGAGCGGATGCCCGAACTGCCCGCGCAGAAACTGGAGCGCTACCGCGCGGCGGGCGTGCGCGAGGCCGACGCGCAGACCCTGAGCCTCAGCGTGCCGCTCTCACGCTTCTACGACGAGGCCCTGACCCCTGAGCCGCGCCCGGACGCCCAGAAACCCGATGCCCAGAAGCTGGCAAACTGGCTGCTGGGCGACGTGTCCGGCCTGCTGGCCGCGCGTGAGGAGACGCTGGAGGCCAGCGCCCTGCGTCCCGCGCATCTGGCCGCCCTGGTGGGCCTGATCGACGCGGGCACCATCAGCGGCAAGATCGCCAAGGACCTGCTGCCCGACGTTCTGACCGGCCACGACCCGGCCGCACTCGTGCAGGAGCGCGGCCTGAGCGTCGTGACCGACACGGCCGCCATCGACGCTGCCATCGACGCCGCCATGGCGGCCGATCCGGCCACCGTCGAGAAGGTCCGCGCGGGGAACGCCAAGGCCATGAACGCCCTGTTCGGTCCGGTCATGAAAGCCACGGGCGGCAAGGCCAAACCCGAAGTGGTCCGCGAACGCCTGAGCGCGAAACTGGGCCTGTCATGACCCCCGACCGCTGGCGCGCGGCGGCGCTGGCGGCCCTGTGGGTGCAGGTCGCGGCGCTGATCGGTACGGCCGCGTTCGCCGCGTGGCACTCGCAGGACCTCAGCCGGTACTTCAACGCCGCCGAGGCGCTGATCGCCGCGCTGGTCATGGCGTGGTGGACGACCCTGCTGGGCCGCACCCTGCGCGCCCACCCCACGCCCGGCACGGACGGCGTCTGGCGCGCCCTGACCCTGACCTTCCCGTGGCTGACCTCACTGCGCGGCGCGCTGTGGGCGCTGACGCTGTTCAGCGTGCTGGGCGGCGCCACCCCCGAAGCGAACCCGGTCGCCCTGAGCGCCCTGCTGACCATCTGGGGCGCCGCCATCGTGGCCAGCAACGCCATGTACGGCGGCCTCGCACGCGTCAGCACCGAACCGCTGGCCGCCGCGCCCCGCCGGAAACTGATGGACTGGCTGAACCTGTCGGCCGCGCTGACCCTCGGCATGACGGTCCTGAACGTCGTGCCCATCCCCGGCTTCAGCGGCGACCCGGACCTCAGCACGCAACTCGTGTACGGCCTGGGCGGCCTGCTGGAACTGACCGCCACCCTGCTGGCCCTGCGCGCCCTGCAGGTGCAACCCGTTCCGGGCGGGGAACAGAGTAAATAGGACAGAGTAGATGGTTGATGGGTGATGGGGGCTGGTCCTCTATCACCCATCGTCGATCCCCCTACTTCGTCCAGTGATGCTCGTAGCAGTAGGCCCAGGTCTCGCCCGGTTCGGCGCTGCGGATGACCGGGTGATCCTGCCGCCGGGCGTGCGCGGTGGCGTGTTTGTTCTTGCTGGAATCGCAGCAGCCCACGTGCCCGCAGGTCATGCACACCCGCAGGTGAACCCAGGTGTCACCCGCCGCCACGCACTCCAGGCACACGTCCGCCTCCGGGGTGACCGGCCCGGCGTTGTGCGCGGCGTGCTCGCACTGCGCGCGTTGCGTGGCACTCAGGGTCACGGGCGGATGCTCCGCGAGGTGACGGGTGATGTCGGCGCGCGTCACCTCCGGCGGGGTCAGCAGGTCCAGAATCCCGGCCGCCACCTCGCGCGGGGCGGTCAGGATGTGCTGCGCTCCCAGGCTCTGCAACCCCTGGAAGCCCTCGGGGGACGTGGCGCGCGTGATGAGCCGCAGCTCCGGCGCGACGGAACGGACCACGCTGACGGTCCGTTCCGTCATCTCGGTGTCGTCGTCCACGATCACCAGCGCGCGGGCCGAGCCGATCTCCAGTTCACGCAGCAGCCCGGCCCGCGTGTAATCCGCGATCAGCACGGGCGCCCCCCGGCCCTCCAGTTCACTGGCGCCGTCCGGGTTGCGGGTGATGACGCTGTACGGCACGCCCGCGCGGCTCAGGGCGCGGGCCGCGAGTCGCGCGTGCGCGCCGTACCCGGCGAACACCACCCGCCCCGCGACCGGCAGGCCGTGCGCCTCGCCGCCCCCCGGTCCTGCTGCCGCCAGCCCCGCCCCGCCTGACCCGCCTGCCGCGCTGGCCGGTGCCGGGGCAGGCAGGCGGCGGCCCAGCGCGTCCGCCAGGGCGTTCAGTGCGGGCGTGAACGCCATCAGCAGCACCGTCGCCGCGATGAACACCCCGCTCCCCTGCGCGCCCATGCCCGCGAAACTCAGGCCCAGCGCCGTGCCCGTCGTCGCCAGCACGAACGAGAACTCACCCACCTGCGCCGTCAGGAACGACACGGGCAGCGCCGTCCGCGTGGACTCGCCCAGCAGACGCACACTGACGAACGTCACCCCCACCTTCAGGGCCGCGATCAGCGCCGCCGCGCCCAGCACCACGCCCAGGTTCCCCGCAAGGAACCCCAGGTTCAACTGCAACCCCACCGACAGGAAGAACGCCGCGCTGAACAGAATCTGCAGCGGCAGGATCTCACCCATCGCCTGCGCCCCGTAGCGGCTGTCGCTGACCAGCAGGCCCGCCAGGAACGCCCCCAGCGCCAGACTCACGCCCGCCATGGCCGTCAGGCTCGCCGTGCCGAAACACAGCGCCACGACCGTCAGCAGGAAGATCTCGCTGCTGCACGTGCGCGCCACGACCTCCATGACGGGCGGCACGATCCGCCGCGCCGCGATCAGCACGAACGCAATGATCCCGCCCGCCTTCGCCAGCGCGACCAGCACGCCCAGCGCGCCCCCACCCTGCCCGGCCAGCATCGGGATCAGCAGCACCATCAGCACCACCGCCAGATCCTGAAAGATCAGGATGCCCAGACTCACCTGCCCCGCCGGGCCGTTCGTCTCGCCACGCTCGCCCAGCAGACGCATCACGATCGCCGTGCTCGACAGCGCGATCAGGCAGCCCGTGAACACCGCGTCCGGCGCGCCCACCCCCGCCAGCAGCAGCGCCCCCGCGCCCGCCAGCACCGTCAGGCCCACCTGCAACCCGCCGCCCACGAAAATCTGCCGCGCGATCCGCGACAACCGCTCCAGACTGAACTCGATCCCGATGGTGAACAGCAGCAGCATCACGCCCACCTCGGACGCCGCCGAGATGAGTTCCTGATCCCGGATCAACCCCAGCGCGCCCGGCCCCGCCACCACGCCCGCCACCAGAAACCCGATGATCGGAATGAGCCGCAACCGGAACGACAGGTACGCCGCCAGCGCCGACACGCCCAGAAGCAGCGTCAACTGCACCAGAAAGGCCGGCGGCCCCGCATGGGCTTCCGGAGCGGCAGCCAGGGCAGACCCGGCCAGCAGGAACAGCAACACAAAACGCGACATGCCCCAGCATGCCACCCCCACCCCCCGGCCGTCAGGGGCCGGGCAGATCAGGCGCTGGCCGGTGCGCCCAGCACCAACTCCGGCGTTGCCGGCAGGTACACGAAGAACGACGCCCCCTCACCCGGCCGCCCCTCCGTCCGCACGTGCCCACCATGCGCGATCACCACGCGCCACACATCCGCCAGCCCCAACCCCAACCCCTCGAACGACTGCCCGGCCGGCAACTGACTGAACACCCGGAACAACCGCTGCGCCGCCCCCGGATCGAACCCCACCCCGTTATCCTGCACCTCGATCACGTGCATGCCCCCCTCCAGACCGGCCCGCACCACCACCCGCGCGCCCTCCCGACCACGCGAATGCTGCGCCGCGTTCGCCAGCAGGTTCCGGAACACCAACCGCAACGCCGCCGGATCACCCACCACCACCGGCAACGGATTCACCACCAACTGCACCCCGTCACCCAGCGCCAGTTCCGTCCACGCCTGATCCACCAACTCACCCACCGCCACCGGCCGCGACTCCAGCGGCTTCAGATGCCGCTCCGCGTACCGCAGCAACCCGTCCAGCATCTCCGACATCCGCCCGATGGACTGCATGATTCCCTCGGCATGCGCGGCCCGTTCCGCCTCCGGCACGCTCACCAGCAGGTCCGCGTGCCCCATCACCAGTTGCATCGGCGTGCGCAGGTAATGACTGAGCGACCACGCGAACGCACTCAGTTCCTCATTCGCCGCCTGAAGCTCCCGCGTCCGCTGCTCCACCCGCGACTCCAGATGCGCGTGCAGCGCCGCCACCTCACCCCGCGCCTGCCCCAGCGCCGTCCGCTGAATCTCCGCGACCACCTGCGTCCGCTCGACCTCCAACTCCGCGAACGCCACATCCAGGCGCTGCTGCTCCGCTTCACGGTCCAGACGCGCCTGCAACGCCCGGTGCTGCTCACCGAACTCGTACGCCTCCCGGAACTCCCCGAGCGCCGCATGCCCACGCGACAGCACGTGCAGCGCCCGCGACCACAGCCTGGGATTCGTGGATTCTTCCTCCAGTGCTTCCAGCGCCTGCCGTCCGTAACTCAGAGCGAGCGAAACGTCATGGTCCAGTTCCAGTTCTGCCAGCCCTACAAGCGGATTGGCACTCGCTAGTTGCAGCTTCAGTTCATAGCAGAGTCTTATACTCTCAGCAAGGCACATTCTGGATTTAGATACATCTTGCAGATGCCACTGGGCGGTGCCAAGAGTATCCAGCGCATACATTTTAATGCGCATATTCTCGTCAGCGTGCAGGTTATTGTTTTCTATGATGGCAGACGCCTCATCAAATCGCTTCAATTGTATTAGGCAATCGGCTTTATTATTAAGAAGCAGTTTATCCGAATTGCTCAGAGTATTAATCTCTATAAGACTCAGATATTCGTCGGCTATATCGACGGCCTCTTGATACTTATCAACAGTCATGTAAGTCGCTACTATCTGAGAAACTGCGGCGGGCTTATTTTTTGAGGTGCTGTATCGCAAAAATTCTTGAGCATTGCGCAAAGCTGGTGCAAACTGTCCTGTGTCCGAATACAGAATTGACATGTTTCCCGCAACTTTTGCGAAGCTGCCCATATCATGATTCTCTAAAGCTACCTGCTTAGCCTGCTCAAGCCATTGAAGAGTGCCTGCGAGATCTTCTCTGCGATATGCTGCCCCGGCAAGAACATTGAGCGCTGAGATGTGCTCCACAGTATCCGTAAAATAAGGTAGTAGTTCTGATAGAGCGGTGTAATCATCCTGTGCAGTCAGATTGTCGCTGTGGCCTAACAGTAACCGCAGTCGCTCTAGGTATGTCCGTGCACACATTTCCGAATGGTCGCCTGCAAGATCCAGCGCTTCATCAAGAAGGAGGCGAGCAGAGGCCGCCTTGCCCAGTTCCATCTGAGCGGCTCCCAGCACTAACAACAGCATGTGCTCTGCTTTTAGGTCGCCTGATTCCCTCGCCCGTGTTAAGAGCGTGGTGGCTTCCTCAGTAACCCTCTGCGGTTCCAGCTTGGTGTCCTCAAGCAGTTCCTTGAGGTGGGTGAGGTCGAGGGGGTTGGGGTGGGCGTCGGGCATGTGGTTCAAGGGTAGTGCATGGGGTGGGGGGTGGGGTGCGGCGTGTGGGGTTACGGGGTGGGGGTGGGGTGGGGGTGTTCGGTGGTGGGGTCCGGGGTGGGTGCGGGGAAGGTGACGCGCGCTTCGAGGCCGCCGCCTTCGGGGGAGTGAAGGGTGATGTCGGCGTGGTTGGCGCGGGCGAGTCGGCGGGCGACGGGGAGGCCCAGGCCCTGGCCTTCGCGGTGGGGGGTGCCGGGTTTGCGGTAGCCGACGTCGAACACACGTTCGAGCAGGTCGTGGGGCAGGCCGGGGCCGTTGTCCAGGACGCGGATCACGGGGCCGTGTCCGGGGGTGGGGCCGTCGAGGGTGATGAGGATCAGGTCCTGTGAGTAGCGTTGGGCATTCTCGATGAGGTTTTCCAGGATCTGGCGCAGGTGGTTGGGGTCGGCGGTGACGTGGGTGGGGGTGGGGGGGCGGCGGGTGCGGACGCGTTCGGTTTCCAGGCGGGTCAGCAGGGCGTTCAGGTCGGTGCGTTCGGGGCGGGGGGCGATGTTGGTGTACATCAGTTCGAGGCGTTCGAGGTCGGTGCGTACGGCGAGTTGCGCGGCCTGATCTTCGATGCGGCGGAGCAGCTGTTCGCGCATGCGGAGGTTCTCGGTGCCGCGCAGGGCGTCGGTGGCGAGCAGCAGGGCCTGCAGGGGGCGGCGGAGTTCGTGGGCGGCCATGCTGAGGGCTTCGCGGTGCTGGGTTTCGCGGGCGTGGCGGGCGTCCTGTTCGCGGCGGGCGGCGTTCAGGGAGCGCAGGATCAGGGCGGAGCCGAGGGTGCCGCTGATGAGTGCGGCGAGCAGGACGGTGATCTGCATGAATTGCAGGTTGCGGCTCAGCTGGTTGCGGACGAGGGTCAGGTGGGTGTGGGCGGCGGCGTTGAGTTGTTCGGCGATGCGGACGGCCTGTGCGGCGTCGGCGGGGGTGCCGCTTCTGACGAGGGGCGCGATGTCGTTCAGGCGCACGCCGGCGTCGCGTTCCCGTTCCGGGAGTTCGGCGAACATGGAGTCCGGGTGGTCGCCGGTGGCCTGGTGGGCGGCGGTCAGGATGTCCGAGAGGACCTGTTCGCGTTTGCGGTTGGTCTGTTCGGGGGTGATGCTGGGGTCGGTGGTGGCGCGGGCGTATTGCAGGACGCGGTTCAGGAATCCCTGGTAGTTGTAGCCGCTCCAGGTGGTCTGGGGGTTGTTCAGGGAGCGGAAGGCGGGCAGGAACGCGACGGTCAGCAGCGCGACCGAGATCAGGGTGGGCAGCAGGGCCAGCAGCAGGTCCTCGCGGCTGAGGAGCAGGCCCAGCAGGGCTCGGGGGGCGGGGTCGCGTGCGGGGTCGGGGGTGGTCTGCGTGGTGGGGGTCATGGGGTGCGGGCGCTGATGCCGGTGACGTACCACGCCCACTGGCTGCCGTAGCGGTTGGGGGGGAAGCGGCGGTCGGGGGGGAAAGCGATCAGCAGCGGGCCTTTTTTCAGGGTGGGGATGGGGCGGCCGTCGGCTTCGTACGCGACCATGATGGGTGCCTGGCTGTAGTCGGCGGCGCGGATGATGGCGATGAAGCCGTCGTCGGCGGTGACGCGGATGTCGCGTCCCAGGAACCCGCCGCGCCGCGCGAGGTCACGCAGTGGCACGCCCCGGTACGTGAAGGTCTGTTGCAGTTGCGGGTGCTGCACCGTGAATTGCGTGGCGGGCAGGGCGCGCAGCTGGTTCAGGGTCAGGTGTTCCGGGCGCGTGGCGTGCAGGGTCAGCAGGGTGGGTTCGCCGGGCCGGGCTGGTGGGAAGGGCCGGGCGGGCTGCACGTACCGGAAGTCGCTGCTGCCGGGGGTGCCGGGTTCGGCGTTGGCCGTCCCGTCTGTGCCCAGCGTGCCCGTCAGGAGCAGGCAGTACAGCAGCAGGTGTGACTTGTGGGGGAACACGCCCGGCATGCTAGCGGGTCTGACGGGCGGGCCTCAAGACCCCGGCGTTCCGTCTGCCGGGGTGGATGGGGTGTGGGCGCTATGCTCTGTGCTGGAATGACTGACCGTACCCCTCTCGTTTCGCTGGGTGACCTGACCTGGGACGTCCTGGCGAAACCCGACACCATGCTGCTGCCGGGTGGCGACAGCACGGGCCGCATCGAACTGTCCGGGGGTGGCAGCGCCGCGAACCTGGCCGTGTGGGCTGCCCGTTGCGGGTTCCCGGCGCGTTTCACGGGCAAGATCGGCCTGGACCGCTTCGGGGAACTGGCGACCGCTGAACTGCACGCCGAGCGTGTGGGCACGGACCTGCTGCTCAGCCGGGAGCATCCGACGGGCGTGATCCTGGGTCTGATCGACCGGCGCGGGCAGCGGGCCATGCTGACCGGGCAGGGCGCCGACTGGGAGTTGCTGCCGGAGGAACTGCCGCTGGACACGCTGCGCGGCGCGGCGCACCTGCACCTGACCGCCTGGAGTCTGTTCCGTGATCCGCCGCGCGCGGCGGCGCTGCTGGCCGCCAGGGTCGCCAAGGAGGCGGGCGCGACCCTGAGCCTGGATCCCGGCAGTTTCCAGATGATTCAGCAGATGGGCCGCGAGTCGTTCCTGCGGGTGTTGCAGGACGTGCCGTTCGACGTGTTCTTCCCGAACGACGACGAGGCCCGCGCCATGAGCGGTCACGCGGACCGGCACGCGGCGATGGACTGGTTCCGGGCGCACTACCCGCAGGCGCTGATCGTCATGAAACTCGACGAGGACGGCGTGCTGATCGAGGGTCCGGGGCAGGCGCGGGTGCAGGTGCCGGCCACGCAGGACCGCGCCATCGACGCCACGGGCGCCGGGGATTCGTTCGGCGGGGCGTTCCTGGCCGGGTGGCTGACGCACGGGGACGCGGTGCGGGCGGCGGGACTGGCCGTGCAGGTGGGCGGCTGGGTCGTGTCGCGGTTCGGGGCGCGCCCCCCGGCCGACGCAGACCTGCACGAACGGTTGCGGCGGCACGGCGTGACGGTGGCCCGGTGACCCGCCTGGAGGCGCGGCGCGGCCTGCCCGTGTGGGTGCGGGTGCTGCTGGTCCTGCTGCTGCTGGCGTTGCTGGCGGTGGGGGGCGCGCTGCTGTACGTGCGCGGCCTGCTGGGCGCGGCGGGCGGGGGGGCGTTCACGCTGGAGGTGAAACCCGGTGACACGCTGGGCAGCGTGGCCCGCACCCTGCAGGAGCGGAACATCGTGAAGAACGCCGACGTGCTGCGGTTCATCATGCGGCGTGACGGCACGGCCGGCAGCCTGAAAGAAGGACTGTACGACCTGAACGGGCAGATGACGGCCGCGCAGGTCGCGCAGACACTGGCTGGCCCGGCCCGCATTCCGACCGTCAGCGTCACCATTCCCGAGGGGCGGCGCGTGAAGGACCTGCCCGCCATCTTCCAGAAGGCCGGGTTCGACGGCGCGGCCATCCTGAAAGCACTGCGTACCCCCAGCCTCAGCCCGTACGCCGGGGGGCAGCCGGACCTGGAGGGCTTCGTGTTTCCCGCCACGTACGACTTCCGCCCGGCAGAGACGCCTGCCAGGATCGTGCGGACCATGCTGGACCGCATGCAGACCGAGTTCACGCCCGCGAACGTGGCGGCCGCCAAAGCCCTGGGCCTGAGCGTGCGCGACTGGGTGATCCTGGCCAGCATGGTGCAGGCCGAGGCGGCCAACGACGCCGAGATGCCCGTCATTGCGGGCGTGTTCCTGAACCGCCTGCGCGACGGCATCGCGCTGGGCAGCGACCCGACCGTCGCGTACGGGCTGGGCAAGGACCTGCCGGAACTGGACCGCAGCGCCGGGGACTTCACGAAGGACACGCCGTACTCCACGTACACCCGCCAGGGCCTGCCGGCCGGGCCGATCAACAACCCCGGTCAGGCGGCGCTGCTGGCCGTCCTGAACCCGGAACGCAAGATGGCGGACGGCCGGGACGCCGTGTACTTCCTGCATGGCCTGGACGGCAAGATCTACGTGAACCACGATTACGCCGCGCACCTGCGGGACGTGGCCCGCTACCGCTGAAGCAGACCGGGAGCACACGGGGGGCGGGCAGGGTCGAAGCGGACCGCGCCCGCCCCCTCTGCCTGCCCCCTCTGCCTGCCCTCTGTGCGTGCCCGCGCCTGCCGGGCTGGATGGGCGCGCGTGTTCCTGAACCGTTGCTCAAGACCCGGGTGTGGGTGGCCCACTACACTCCGGGCATGAACGGACAGGCCGGGCGCGGAGCGAACCGCGCGTTTCTGGAACGGCGCAACGCCCTGTGGAGCCGCCTGCGGTCCCTGACGCCGGACGGTGACGGCGTGCCGGGGCCGGACTTCGAGGCGACCCTGACGGAACTCTCAACCCTGACCGGCTGGGACCGCGCGCGCATCCTGGCCGGGCTGGGCCTGCCGGTCAGCCCGTGAGCGCCGAGGTCGTTCCGTTCGACTGGGCGCGGATGCTGCTGGGCGACACGCCCCCGCTGTTCCTGCTGGAAATCGCGTTCCGCACGGCCGTGATGTTCCTGTGGCTGGTGCTGCTGCTGCGCGTGACCGGCAAACGCGGACTGGCGCAACTCAGTCCGCTGGAGGTCGCCATCGTGATCGGGCTGGGGTCGGCGGCGGGCGACCCGATGTTCTACCCGGAAGTGCCGCTGCTGCACGCCATGCTGGTCATGGCGCTGGTCGTGGGCCTGCAACGCCTGATCTCGCATCTGGTGATCGTCAGCGAACGCGTCGAGACGTTCGTGGAGGGCACGCCCGTCGAACTGATCCGCGACGGCGTGCTGCTGGGCGGCGGCCTGGAACGCGCCAACCTCAGCCGCGAGGACGTGTTCGAGCGCCTGCGCGCGCAGGGCGTGCGGCAACTGGGCGCGGTGCAACGCGCGTACTTCGAGCAGGACGGCAACCTGACCGTGTTCACGCACCCGCACGACCCGCCGCCGGGCCTGCCGGTCGTGCCGCCCTGGGATCTGGAACCACCCCCGGAACTCGGCTCGGACGCGGCGCGGGCGTTCACTGGGCCGCTGGCCTGCCTGGAGTGCGGCCGCACCCAGAACGGCGCGCAGGACGGCGCGGGACCCTGCGCGTGCGGTTCGGACCGCTGGACGCCCGCCCTGACCGACCCGCTCTCACCGAACCCGGCGGCAGGAGCAGACGGCCCAGATGACGGTGCAGCCGACGGGCCAGCCGATGGGGGAGAGGCCGCCCCCGCCGCCGCTGGCCCGCACTGATCCCTGCCGATGGGCCGGATCATATGAACTCGGATTGAACGGCTTTATAAGCCATTCAATCGGAGTCCGTATCAGCCTTCGGTGGACGCGCCGGGCCGGGTGGTCCAGACGGGGTCCGGTTCGATCTCCTCGGCGGGGGCCTTGCCGGGCTCCAGTCCCGTGCTGCCCGCCGTCTGAAGCGGCGTGAGACTCATGCCGGGCGCGCACTCGATCTGGCAGGACAGGCGCGCCTGCCCGATCAGGTCTTTCTCGGTCAGTTTGTCGAACTCGGCGGCCGTCATGGCATCCGGCTCGCCCTCCTGAAAGCTGACGCGGCAGGTCGTGCAGCGCGCTGCGCCCCCGCAACGGTGCAGGACGTCCACGCCGCCACGCTCCAGCGCCAGCACCAGCCGCTCGCCGCTGCGCGCCTGAATCTCCCCGAACCCCTCCACCTGCACCGTGATCATCTGCGTCATGCGCCCAGCATGGCACACGCGCCGCTACGGGCCGGTCAGGGCCGCCGTGACGCCCGCCTCGGTCGCCAGCCACGCGACCGGGCAGTCATGCGCGTCACGCGGCAGGCGCGCTGCCACCAGCGCCCGCACCGTCACGCCCACCGTCACCCCCGCAAACCCCGGCAGCAGGCGGTCGTAAAACCCGCCCCCGTACCCCAACCGCACGCCCCGCACGTCGAACGCCAGCGCCGGCAGCAGCGCCACATCCACCGACGACAACGGCACCTCCGGCGCACCGGGCGGCGGTTGCAGCGCCCCGAACCGGCTGAGTTCCGTCGCCGACTCCCACGCGTGCAGCGTCAACCTCGGCACGGGGCGAAAGCGGGCGCGGGTGGTCAGTAACTCGAACTCGCCGTGCAGGGCCGCCACGTCCGGCTCGCCCGGCAACGCCCGGTACGCCAGCACCCGCCGCGCCCCCACCGACCGCAGGAACACCCGCAGGCCCGCCACGACCTCATCCGACACGTCCGGCAACCCTGCCCGCGTGGCCCGCGCCCACGCCCGCCAGGCAGCCTTGTCCGGCAGGTCGGCGGGCGGATCAGGTCGGGTCATGCCCGCCATTGTGCCCCGCCCGCGCCACGCAACGGTGAACGCCCCCACCGCGCAGGCAGGGGCGTTCACCGGAAACAGGCGCGCGGAGGGTTACTGCGCGGCGAGTTTCAGGGCAATGGACTTGAGCTTCACGCCGCTCAGTTTGCCCTTCATGGTGGCCTTCCCGGTGGTCAGGTCCACGGTGTACAGGTTCGTATCGTTGTTCGACACGCTGCTCAGGTACGCGTTGCTGGCCCCGGCAATATCGAAGCCGGTCATCTCGGGCATCACGTTCACGCCGAGGGTACCGACGGTCTGAAGGGTGTTGAACTGAGGCGCTCCGACGGGCGGGTGGGCGACCAAGATGTCGAGGTCGGCATCAATCGTGAACAGTGCCGTCGTTGCGGGGGCCGTCCTGCCGGTGTCGTTGAATGAGTTGGTGTAGGCGGCGGCCACAAGGTTGGGGCTCGTGCCAGCGTTGGTGTCACCCGTGGGGTAAAGGGCGAACGTTCCGTCAGGGGTGGTGTTGGTGCTGCCCAGCGTGTGGCGGAAGTTTGTGTCGTTCGTGCCGATCACGCGCAGACGGTTGGCGAAGGGATTGAAGTCCACGGCGACCACCGTGGCATCCTTGATGGTGCTGTCTACCGTCGCCGCGCCGTTCTCGGTGCTGATCTTGTAGATCTTGCCGCTGGCAGTCACGCCGTACAGCAGGCCGTCGGTGTTACGCACGTCCAGGTCCACCAGTGTCTCGGTGCCCAGGCCCGTGATGTCCGTCTTCACGTAGCTGGCGTCGGCGTTGTTCATGCCGAAGGTCACGAGCTGCTTGCCGTCGCTGCTCAGGCCGTAGGCGATCTGCCCGGCGGGAGCTTCGGGCGTGCGGTTCATGTTGCAGGAGGCGAGGGCGACGGTGGAGATCAGGGTGAGCAGGGCAACTTTTTTCATGGTGGTTCCTCCGGGGGGGTGCCTTGGACGGTGCCGGGCGCGGCGGTGCCTGTCTGGTGTGGGTTCGGACTACAGCGCAGGGGCAAGCGGCAGCGGGCGTGTCGTCGGCGAGGCGGGAGTGGACGGGCGGCGGGTGACGCTGAAGTGAGGCTCTGATCAGTTATACGCAGCGCAGCCCGAACTGGATCACGGGTCACGTTCACGTGAAGCTGGGGAAACTGTCATGGAGTTCACATGCGGGTTTCACGGGCACTGCTGAATTCCGCTGCGTGCGCGCTATGCTGCCCGGCGCGCGCCGCGCACCCGACCATGCTGATCGACTCCCTGACCCACCCGACCCCCGAAGCCCTGCTGACCTTCCTGCGCGCGCACCTGCACGCCCGCGTGACCCTGCACCTGGCGGGTGAGGTCGAGGTGCTGTACGCCGGGCGGGCGACCAGCATGGCCGAGGCCGGGGACCGCCTGCTGCTGCTCAAGCCGGACGGGTCATTGCAGGTGCACGGGCCGCGCGGCGTGAAGCCCGTGAACTGGCAGCCGCGCACCGATCACCTGAGCGCCGAACTGGAGGGCGGCTGCGTGGTGCTGCACGCCGAACGCCGCAGTCCGGCCGAGGTGGTGCGGGTGCGCGTGATCACCTGCGCGCAGGTCACGGCGCTGCAACTGGGTGACGAGGCTTTGTTCCTGCTTCAGGGCAGCGAGGCGCAGATGCAGGCGGCGCTGGCCCGCACGCCCGAACTGATCGAACCGGGCCTGAGTGTCCTGAACCGCGAACTGCTGGTCGGGGTGGGCGGCATCGACCTGTACGCCCGCGACGCGCAGGGCCGGTTCGTGGTCGTGGAACTCAAGCGCGGCAAGGCCGGTCACGAGGCCGTGCATCAACTCGGCCGGTACGTGCAGGCCGTGCGGGAACAGGTGCCCGGCACCGTGCGCGGCATCCTGGCCGCCCCGGACATCACGGTCCCGGCCCTGAAGGTCGCGCAGGCCGCCGGACTGGAGTACGTGAAAGTCGAGGCGCTTCCCCAGGTGCCCGAGGAAGCGCTGCAACCCACGCTGTTCTGAGGGACACGGGTTGCGGTGACTGCGCACCGCTGCCCGCGCCCTTACGGTCTTCCTCAGCCCACTTCTTTCGGGCCTTTCAGGCCGGTTTTCCCCTCGCGTTCGTGCAGTACGGCGGCCACGTCGGCGGGCGAGACGCCGACCTCGGCCATGGCGAACAGGGTGTGGAACAGCAGGTCGGCGACCTCGGTGGCCAGTTCGGCGCGGTCGTGGTTCTTGGCGGCCAGCAGGACCTCGCCGCTTTCCTCGCTGATCTTCTTCAGCACGCGGTCCAGGCCTCCGGCGTGCAGGCGGGCCACATAACTGTTCTCGGGCAGCGTGGCCAGCCGCTCGGTGATGGTCGCGTACACGCGGTCCAGCGTGCCGTCCAGTCCGGCCTGGGGGGCCTGGGCGGGCATCAGGGGCTGGTGGTAGCAGGAGTACGCGCCGGTGTGGCAGGCGGGGCCGGTCTGCACGACGCGGTACAGCAGGCTGTCGGCGTCGCAGTCGGCCTGCACGTCCACGACCTGCTGGGTGTGGCCGCTGGTCGCGCCCTTGACCCACTGCTCCTGCCGGGAGCGGCTGTAGTACGTGGCCTCGCGGGTGTCCAGGGTGCGCTCGACGGCGGCGCGGTCGGCGTACGCCTGCATCAGCACGGCGCCGCTGCGGGCGTCCTGCGTGACGACCGGGATCAGGCCGGTCTGCGGGTCGAAGTTCAGGGAGTCCAGATTCAGGTGGGTGGGGGTGTTGGGGGTGGTCATGTCAGGCCCCTCCGGGGGCAGGGCAGGGAGGTCAGGGGGAGTCACGGTTCAAGCCGCGCCGCCGGGTCGTTCACGGTCGGCGGGCACGGGTCGGGTCAGAGGTGCGTGTCGTGCCAGTCGGGCCGCACGGGCAGCCCCTCGCCTTTCAGATACGTCTTGACCTGCGGGACGGTCAGTTCCCCGAAATGGAAGACACTGGCGGCCAGCGCCGCGTCGGCCCAGCCGCCGTCCTCGCCGCCGCGCAGCACGTCCCGGAAGTCCTCGAGTTTCCCAGCGCCGCCGGACGCGATCACGGGAATGTCCAGCGCGCGGGCGACCGTGCGGGTCGCTTCCAGATCGAACCCGGCGCGGGTGCCGTCGGCGTCCATGATGTTCAGGCAGATCTCGCCCGCGCCGAGCGCCTGGCCGCGCACGGCCCACTCGATCAGGTCCAGGCCGGTGTCCACGCGGCCCCCGGCGCGGAACACGTTCCAGCCGTGGCCGTCCGGGCGGCGTTTGGCGTCGATGCTCAGCATCACGCACTGCGCGCCGTGGTGGTCGCTGGCCTCGCGGATCAGTTCGGGGCGACTCAGGGCGCCGCTGTTCACGCTGATCTTGTCCGCGCCGGCCATCAGCAGTTGCCGGAAGTCCGACAGGTGGTTCACGCCGCCCCCGACGGTCAGGGGCATCATGACCTGCTCGGCCACGCGCGCGGCGACGTCCAGCATCAGGCTGCGGCCCTCGTGGGTGGCGGTGATGTCGTAGAACACCAGTTCGTCGGCCTGCTGCGCCTCGTAGGCCTGGGCCAGGACCAGGGGGTCCCCGGCGTCACGGTGATCCTCGAAGAACCGGACGTTCTTCACCACGCGGCCGCTCTGCACGTCCAGGCAGGGAATGATGCGCTTGGTCAACATGACGGCAAGTCTACGCGCTCGGCGCGGCCCGGACCGTGGGCAGGGACGGGCTGTCTGCACGCCTGCGGGCCGCTGGCCGGGGCGCGCGGCACTCGCCACGCCAAAGGTCTTTACTGCACAGAACAGGTCCTCAAATGTTAAACTGACTTTAGAAAACCCTCATGGACTCTGCTAAGCTGATGGTCACCAGTGACACCCGGTCACAGGTTTTCCTCGTACCGACCCGGCCAGCGGCCGTGGGGGCACCGTGAACACCCGCAGGATCCTGCTTATCGACGACAACCCCAACGACGTGGAACTCGCCCTGACGGCCCTCGACGAAACCCCGGCCGGTCCCGGCGGCCACGAGGTCAGCGTCGCCAGCAGCGGCCCGGAAGCCATCGCGCTGCTCGAACAGGCCCGCGTGCGCGGCACGCTGCCCGACCTGATCCTGCTCGACCTGAAAATGCCGCACATGGACGGCATCGCCGTACTGGACGCCATCCGCGCCAACGCCGCGCTGCGCGGCATTCCGGTCGTCATGCTCACCACCAGCGGCGAGGGACGCGACATCCGCGAATCCTACGCGCACGGCGCCAGCGCCTACGTCATCAAACCCATGGACTTCACGCAGTTCCGCGACGCCATGCGCACCATCCAGGCCTTCTGGACCACCCTGAACCGCCCCCCAAGCGTCAACGGCTGACCCGTACCACCCGCCGCGCCCGGAACGCTCAAGGCCACCGCAAGGGCGCGGCGGGCCCGGCACGCACCCCGCGCCGTTACCCTGGACCTTATGCGCGTGTACATCGGCTGCGGCGGCTACAGCAACGACGACTGGACAGAACAGGGCCTGATCTACGGGGGCGTCCGCAAGGACGACTACCTCGCCACGTACGCCCGGCACTTCGACGCCGTGGAACTCAACAGTTCCTTCTACGCCATTCCCGGCCTGAAAGCCTTCGAGGGCATGGCCCGCAAGAGCGGCGGCCGGGTGCGCTTCACCGTGAAACTCCACCGGGTCTTCACGCACGACCGCGCCCCCACCGACGCCGACTTCGACCGCATGCTCCAGAGCCCCGAACCGCTGCGCGAGGCGGGCGTCATGGGCCCCTACCTCGCGCAGTTCCCGTTCTCGTTTCACCGCACGCCCACCAACCGCCGCTACCTGGGCCAGCTGGCCGAACGATTCGCCGGGCACGAACTGGCCGTCGAGATGCGCCACGAAGGCTGGGACCGCCCCGAAGTCCGCGAAGGCATGGCCGAACGCGGCCTGATCTGGGTCAGCCCCGACTACCCGCCCGCCGGAGGCCTGCCCGAACCGCAACTGCACGTCACGGGCGACGTGGGCTACCTGCGCCTGCACGGCCGCAACACCGGCAGCTGGTGGGAAGGGCAGAGCGCCGCCGAACGCCACGACTACCGCTACACCCGCGCCGAGATGGACGAATGGGCGCAGAAGATTGCCCTGGCCGCCGACGATCTGAGCGAACTGTACGTCCTGTTCGAGAACACCACCAAGGGGCACGCGCTGCACAACATCCCCCAGTTGCGCGAGGCCCTGAACGCCCACGGCGTGCCCGTGCAGACCCCCGACCCCGGCCACGGTCCGGAACAGGGTCGCCTGCTCTGAGCACGACCGCCTGGGCCGAACATGAAAAACCCCCACCGAAGTGGGGGCTCTATCTGGCTCGGCAGGTTGGGGTCGAACCAACGACCGTCCGATTAACAGTCGGATGCTCTGCCACTGAGCTAAAAAACCTTGTCTAGGACAGCATATTCCGCATTCTTGGCATTGTCAATCGGCATGCGGAACACACGATCTTCACATTAGAGCGTTTGTCATAAGAATGCCGATGGATGGGCGTGCCGGAACCACCCAAAGATGTTTTGAGGTGTGACCGCCTGGAGGGCGCGACCAATGCTGTCACAGAGGGCCTGAACTGAGGTTCCCGGCCAACCACGCACCAGGGCCTTGAGCTTCGAGAACAACATCTCGATGGGATTGAAATCTGGGCTGTAGGGTAACAGATCTCAGTACCCGACACTTTCCGGGGAGTTCGTCTGGGACGGCATCAACAGGTCGATCAAGTCACA